>NZ_JADBUZ010000176.1:0-17036 GCF_020245305.1 Microcystis sp. M20BS1
ACCCTTATAGAAACAGACATTACCCCAACTTTTATCAATTGTTTTTTATCTAGAGCGAACTCATCAATTAAGTCTCTTGCCAGATAAGGATTTAGTCGATTTATGCCCCCCTATCGAACCATACCAAGTAACGAAGAAGCCGAAAAATTTAGGTAGCTTTGAAGAATATATAAAATGGCGATGTGAAAATGAAGTTAGATATCAAAAAGATTTTATATATGATAACAATGAGTTGCTTGTTGACTTTGTTGGGAGATATGAAAGCCTAGATAATGACTTCAACGAAATATGCTCTCGCATTGGAATCTCCGTCTCGTTACCAAAACTAAATGTATCAAATACAAAACCATATCAGAGTTACTATTCTGAGAAGAGTAAAGAACTTGTAAAGGAAGCATTTGAACCTGATATTAGGACATTTAATTATGAATTCTAAAAAAGTGCGATCGCCGATCTTGTAGGGTGCGTTTCCTAATCTGGCTCCCACTGCCCCACCGATCGATTTTGGGGAACGTACTCTGCCCATGGATTGAAGCTGTGAGTTTAAGTACGATGCCGCTCTGGTGGGACCAGTTGAGGAATGTTAGGGAAGATTCCCAATGTTTCGTTAAAATAGAGGGGCAAAAGTCGCCACAGGGTCGCTTCAATGACAGTTAGACAACCCCGCTACAGTAAAGAAGAATTTGCTCGACGTGGTAATGAGATTTATCAATCTCAGGTACGTCCCCAAGTCGAGGAGGGTAATCAGGGGAGAATTGTGGCAATTGACATTGAAACAGGGGCTTTTGAAGTAGCGGATGATTTGATAAGCGCAGCGAAGCAACTTTCTGCACGAGTGCCTGATACTCAGACATGGTTTGTTCGCATTGGGCATTCAGCCGTCGATCACTTTGGCGCAAGGAGCCTGAGAACAAAGCCATGATGCAAGGTCGTGTAAATCAAGGGTGTGAGGCGACGTTGGCGATCGCAGTCAGAAACCATGAAACAACGCAGATAGTAGATGCTGTAATTGATACAGGATTTTCGGGTTTTCTCACCTTGCCGTCTGAGATAATTGCTAGGTTAGGGTTTATTTGGGAGGGTCGAGATCTTGCGACGTTAGGCGATGGGACTTTCTGCACGTTTGAAGTTTACATCGGGCTTGTGATCTGGGACGGGCAATATCGTGAGATTTACATCAACGAATCAGAGACGGTTCCGTTGATTGGGATGCAGCTATTACGAGGATAAGATTTGCGAATTCAGGCAGTTGAGGGTGGTTTAGTTACGATCGAAGCGTTGAAGTAGAGTGCGATGCTGAAGGCACTGGGTAGCAGTACGCCATCGCTGCAGCAACGTGAAAGCTAGAATATATTAAGCCCTATACGCTAGATGTTGTCTATGACTGAACGACTTGAGCAGGCGATCGCCCAATTAAAAACCTTATCAACCGCTCAACTAAATCGGGAATTTTTTGGGTTAATACTGCTTGGAATTGAATTGTTCCTTCAATTTTAGCTGTGATAATTTTGACTTCCGTGATTTCTTTGTGTAGGTTAATAAATTGCTTGTTATTTTCTTCTCTCAGGGTTTCTAGTTGTTGGCGATTATCTTCCTTTAGCGTATCAATTTGCTCGCGGGTGTCTTCTCGCAAGGAACTTATTTGCTCACGGGTTTCTTCTCGCATTGTCGAGAGTAAGTCTTTCAATTATTGAATATCATTGCTGGTAACAGTAGTCATAGAATTAACTCCAAGAGAATCTATTTAACCGGCACTCTTTGATTTTATTATATTTCACCTACGCTAAAAAGATCAAATTCATCAAATTTAATTACCTCGGAGTCAGGATAACGGGTATCAAAACGATAACTGCTCACGGTTCCTTTTTCTGTATCTAAAATGCTAAAAACCGTCAGATCATTACTGGCAATATAGGGTAAAGGTTGATTAACCAAATCCACTAGAGGAGCAATATTCGGGATAATTGCTGGTAATCCATTGGGATTACCGATGGCCGCATAATTTCTATCGAGAGGTACAGGACGTTTTTTATCACCTAAATGAGCGCCATAACTATTACCAACGTTAGAAGATTCAAGAAAATTCATACCCTTAGGACTAAGAAAACGATTCCATAAATGAGAATGACCATAAAAAACCAAATTAACCTTGGCTGATTCTAATAAGGGAATGAGATCACGAATAATATAATCATTTTCTTGGGGATAATCATAACGTACTGATCTAACTTTTCCCGTGGCATCCCGTTCAATTGTCGGCACGGGATCGGTGTAAGGTGGCACGATATTTCCTCCTAGGGTATGGGGAGGATGATGAAACATAACTACTTTATATTTAGCCTCTTCAAATTCTCGACTATTTAACTCTTTTTCTAACCATTGATATTGAGGACTACCCTGAGCAATTGTCTCAAAAATATGCTGACCGTAACCCCAGCGACTGGGACTATCTAAATCTCTTTGATTTTCGTAATATCTTCCCCTTGCACTGGGTTCTAAATTGGGATTTCTCCAGATATTAGTAACATATAAAACCACTAAACGAATATCGCCAAAAGTGAGAGAATAATATTTATTTTGAGGCAAAGAAAAAATTTCTTCGTAGGTTTCTGTGTTAAAAGCATTATTTTTTAGCCAGTTTTCACTAATTGCTGCTGTATCCTCCGCTAGTTGTTTAGCAATAAACTGAGGAATAGCATCTTTAAACTGTTCATTTAAACCTGTGGAATTAGAAAATCTGCCCATAACTTCATGATTACCAATAGCAGGAAATAAGGGAGCATTTTGAATAATTTCTCCCCCTTTATAAATAGTCTGAATACCATTCTTTGTCAGAGGATAATTAGCACGACCTTGTAAACAGGGAAAGAATGCCCCACCGCGACTATCATCAAACCATTCGGAAGCTCGATCGGGTATATTAACTAAATCTCCTGCTAAAAAAACTGCATCCACCTGTCCAATAGTTTCAATAACTTTTTGTAAATTAGCGGCAGTCATAGGCATTAATTGATGATCGGAAGTGAGCAGAATTTTGAGATTAGTTCCTTTTTTTGGTCTTGGGGTAAGAGTATAAATATCACTTCTAATCGCTTTATTTTCCTGAAAACTGGTGACTTGATAGGGAATCCTTTCCCCCGAATTTAAATCAGTAATTTCGGCCTGATGTCGCCAGATTTCTCGATCGGTTAAAGATTGATAAGCTTCAAGGGTTCTCGATTGAGCATCTTCTCTAACTCTAGTTAATTTGCTAGTACGAGCGGGGGCCATTTTCTCTAGTTTTTCCCCGTAGCGCACCTGATGACCAGTGCCAAAAAATTCCGTAAACCAAATCACTTGTATTGATGTTTCGGTGGGTAATTGTAAAAAAGGTTCGGTTAAAAGTTGCTCCTTGTTCATTGTCGCTAAAAGATAACTGCTGTGCTGCATTTAAACAGTCTTAAGGAATAATTGAGATAGTCCACAACTTCACCGGTAATAACTAGCAGATTCCCTATTTTATCGGCTAATCTAAAACCTTAGACTCTAACTGCTGCTGTTGCCAGAGATTTTGATAGACTCCGGGGACTGCGATTAACTCCTCGTGGGTTCCTATCTGGACAATTTCTCCGAGGTCCATGACAAAAATGCGATCAGCAGTGGCAGCGGCCAATAATTGATGGGAGATAAAAATCACGGTTTTTTGGCTTTCTTGGCTGAGATTTTCCAAAATAGCCGTGGCCGTTTGATTATCGACGCTAGATAGGGCATCATCAAGGATTAAAATCGGTGCTTGGATGGCTAAAGCTCGCGCTAAAGAGACCCGTTGACGTTGACCCCCGGAAAGAGTAATCCCACGTTCTCCCACTAAAGTTCCGTATTTTTGCGGGAAATTCTCGATTTCCTCCTCAATTCTCGCTTGTTTGACCGCCGATTTCACTGCCGAAAAATTCAGCAGCGGATCGCCATAACGGATATTATCTTCGATGGTGGTACTAAATAAAAAACTTTCTTGGGGAACATAAGCGATCGCTTTTCGCAGATCTTCAAGAGCAATTTGAGTGACATCTTGATTATCAATAAATAACTGTCCTTCCGCAATATCCAAAAGACGGGGAATAGCGTTAGCAAGGGTAGATTTTCCCGACCTGATCGCACCGACTACCGCTACCATTTCCCCCGGATTAATGGTAAAAGAAAGAGATTTTAAGGCTGGTTCCTTAGCATCAGGATAGAAAAAAGTCAAGGCTTTGGCGGTAATTTTTCCTTGAATATTTTTTAGGTGAATACAATCGGCATTGTCTTTAATTTTAGCCTCAGCTAACAGGATAGTTTCTAGGCGATCAATACTCACTTCTCCCTGTTGGTAGGCCGTAATAGTGAAACCTAATAAAGCAGTGGGAAAAACTAATCTTTCCGCCAAAATTAACAGAGCAATAAAGTCCCCAATGGTGACATTATCCGATATAATTTGTCTAGTACCGAGGGCAAGCAACGCCAATAAACTCACATAGGATAAAGCTTCAATCAGGGGAAAAAGAAAATTACGAGTCTGGACTAAATCTAAATTAGCCTGTAATAATTTGCGATTTCTTTGTTTAAATGCTAGGCGCTCGTTACCTTCTTGGGCATAGATTTTAATCAGAGTAATACCACTCATATCCTCTTGAATTAAATCGCTCAGATGCGAGAGTTTTTCTTGTACTTTTTTCTGTTGCCGCTGCAGACGACCACTAAATAACTGCACAGCAATTAACATCAAAGGATAGACAGAAATGGCGGCGACTGAAAGGGGAATATGAATCGCTAACATTACGGGCAAAGTTAACCCATAGGCAAAAAAAGTATTAGCCAAACTGAGCAAAGCAAAACCCACCAGACGACGGATATTATCCACATCGCTAGTGGCACGGTTGATTAAATCTCCTGAAGTTTGCCGCGAAAAATAGGCAGGTTCAAGGGTTAATAAATGCTGAAAGATTTTTTGTTTAAGATCGAACTCTACCTGACGACCGATCCCGAATAATAGCACTCTGGATATCATGCGGATAAACCACATAATCGAGGCTAAAGCGACAATAAAAATCACATAGTAAATGATTTTTGGGAAGTCAAAGGATGTACTCAAATCATCGATGCTATCCCGGATTAAAAGCGGTATATAAACACCCAAAAGATTAACAACAAGCAAAGCAAATACCCCCCAAGTTACTATTTGCCAATGGGGACGTAGATAATTTGCTAGTTTTTTAATGCGAGAATAAGCCATATTCAGTTATCAGTTATCAGTGAGCAGTTATCAGTGAGCAGTTAGAACAGGGAACAGGTAAAAGTGGGAATAGCCCCCCAAGATTTTATTTTTTCTCCTTGTCCTGATTTGGTGGCGGTTTAACATTAGAACCACCCGTGGGCGGTTTACCAGGGGGTTTATCAATTTTAGCTTGATAGCCGTCGTTTTTCTGAACCCGTCGTTCTTGTTTTTCGGACATTTAAGTTACCTCTGTTTGATGCTGCCAAAATTCAATCAGCTAAGACGTATTTAAACCGCTTATTCTTAGATTAGCCGAATCTCCCTCAATCCCTTTACTGTTGCCAGAGTGCAAGAGTGCCTCATCTCAACAAGCAATTTAAATACGCGGGCAGCTTATTACATTTTGGGCGCACGCAGTTCGATAAACTCACTGACCACGATGGGCCTCTACCATTGGCGCAATAATATTATTGTAGGGGCGAATTGCCTTCACCCTCTTTTAATAACTTCTGCTGCTCACCATAACTGGGAGAGATTCACAAATGTGAGATACACCCAACCAGTAATCATTGAACCGCAAACTCAAATCCGATAACTGAGTCAAGATAGCTAAAAATCCCCATCGCCCTACCATGCGTTTCAGACAAATTTTTATGCTTTTATTACATGACTGGCAATATTTTGTAACAATCTATACGAATTTTCCTGTTGAAGACTGTAAATTTAAGTTAATTGCTTCGGTGATAACCCTGAAATAAACTGATCTTTCTAGCCCAGATGACCAAAAACCGCCCCTATCTATCTATCGACTCCTCAAAACTGTTATGCTTCTAGAAAAAATCTCTTAGACAAAAACTACTGCTAAATCTCCCCAGATGGAGAAGCAAAAGCGATCGAGAGATAAAAATAGTCAAAGCCTCCTTACTGAATCAACAGTTACTTTCAAGAAATTTTCTCGGTTATCACCGCAGTCAGTTAGGGGAAATAATGAGAATTTTTCACCGTTTCATCACCTTTGTTTAGTTTCTAATCACGATTTTTTAGTCCATGAGTAAACTTTCTAGACGTAGATTTATCTTCACTGCCGGGGCAACTGCCGTAGGAACAGCAATTCTCCACGGTTGCGCCACTCCCAATAATACCGCGACCAGTCCCTCCCCAGCCGGCAGTCCTGCCGCTTCCCCCGCTGCCGGTGGAGAAACTCCCGAAGTCACCACCGCTAAACTAGGTTTTATTGCCCTCACCGACGCTGCCCCCTTAATTATCGCCAAGGAAAAAGGTTTATTCGCTAAACACGGGATGCCCGATGTGCAAGTGATGAAACAAGCCTCTTGGGCTGCAACCCGGGATAACCTCGAATTAGGTTCGGCGGGTAACGGTATCGATGGGGCGCATATTTTATCCCCCATGCCCTACCTAATGACCTTGGGCAAAATCACCAAACAGCCAGTACCGATGTATATTCTGGCGCGTTTGAATACCAACGGTCAAGCGATTTCTGTGGCTAACGAATACATGGATCTAAAGGTTGCCCTCGATAGCGGTGTACTGAAAGAATCCTTCGCTAAAGCTAAATCTGCCGGCAAAGAAGTTAAAGCCGCCGTCACTTTCCCCGGTGGTACTCACGATCTCTGGATGCGCTATTGGTTAGCCGCCGGCGGCATCGATCCGAATAAAGATCTATCCCTAATTGTTGTTCCTCCGGCACAAATGGTGGCTAACATGAAAGTCGGCACGATGCAAGCTTTCTGTGTGGGGGAACCTTGGAACGCCCAATTAGTTAACAAAAAACTCGGTTATTCGGCCCTGATTACTGGGGAACTGTGGAAGGATCACCCTGAAAAAGCCTTCGCTTTACGCGCCGATTGGGTGGATAAAAATCCCAAAGCGGCAAAAGCTTTAACTATGGCTGTTCTAGAAGCGCAGCAATGGTGCAACGATCCCGCTAATGTTAAGGAAATGTGCGAGATTATTTCAGGACGGGAATGGCTGAAAATTGACCCCGCCGATATCTTGGGAAGAATGCAAGGTAATATCGATTTCGGTGATGGTCGCAAAATCGAAAAT
This sequence comes from Microcystis sp. M20BS1, assembly GCF_020245305.1. Lineage (NCBI taxonomy): Bacteria > Bacillati > Cyanobacteriota > Cyanophyceae > Chroococcales > Microcystaceae > Microcystis > Microcystis sp. M20BS1. The sequence continues at coordinate 7,298 of NZ_JADBUZ010000176.1, forward strand.
AGCCCCGTAGCCATGAAATTCTGGGCTGATAACGCTTCCTATCCCTACAAGAGTCATGATACTTGGTTTGTGACTGAAGACATCCGTTGGGGCTATATTCCCGCCGATACAGACATCAAAGCTTTAGTTGATAAAGTTAACCGGGAAGATATCTGGAGAGAAGCCGCCACAGCCCTCAATGTTCCGGCCGATCAAATTCCCACCTCTACCTCCCGCGGTGTGGAAACTTTCTTTGATGGCGTTACTTTTGACCCCGAAAATCCCACCGCTTACCTGAAATCTCTCAAGATTAAAAAGGTTTAAATCAGTGAGCAGTGATCAGTAACCAGTCAACAGTTAAAGATGATTTGCTCATAACTGGTAATTAATAACTGATAACTGATCACTGATGCTGATCACTGATAACTGAACCACTGATAACTGATAACTGATAACTGATAACTGATTATGGCTGTTTCTATTTCTCGTCGTTCTCAAGGTCCGAAATGGGTAAAAGACCTCAAAAAAAAATTACCCAAACTAGCAACTTCGGCGATTGCTTTATTAATTTTCCTTCTCATCTGGCAAATACTCTGTTTTAGTCCCGATGCTCCCCTCCCTAGTCCCACTAAAGTGGTTAGCGATACCTGGGAATTAATTATTAATCCCTTTTTTAATAATGGTGGCACGGATGTGGGGTTATTCTGGCAAATTTTCGCCAGTTTACAACGGGTGGCCGTCGGTTTTACCCTTGCCGCTATTGTTGGCATCGCTGCGGGTATTTTAATCGGTAGCAGCGCCCTAATTTATGATGCGATCGATCCGATTTTCCAAATCCTGCGTACCGTTCCCCCCCTAGCTTGGCTACCCATCTCCCTAGCGGCTTTTCGCAATAACGAACCTAGTGCCATATTTGTAATTTTTATTACAGCAATTTGGCCAATTATTATTAACACAGCCGTGGGAGTACAGCAGGTTCCCCAAGACTATAAAAACGTCTCTAGAGTGCTAAAATTATCCAAAGTTGAATATTTTTTCAATATTCTTTTTCCCGCCACCGTTCCCTACGTTTTCACGGGATTAAGAATCGGTATCGGTTTATCTTGGTTGGCGATTGTAGCGGCAGAAATGCTGATCGGTGGCGTGGGAATTGGCTTCTTTATCTGGGATGCTTGGAATAGTTCCATGATCAGTGAAATTATCCTCGCCCTGATTTATGTGGGTATTGTTGGTTTCCTACTCGATCGCCTCATGGCCTACATCGCTAAATTAGTTGTACCCGAAGAAAATAAATAGGGTTTGCGGCAAAAAGTTTTTCGGTGGGGGCAGGGTGTGGGGAGCTTTTTAAGTAAACAGTAAACAGTAAACTAAAAACTCACATCTGATAACTGACAACTGATAACTGACAACTGATAACTGATAACTGATAACTGATAACTGAAAATGTCTGCATTTATTGAAGTCGATCACATTGATAAGGTTTTCCCTCTCCCCGATGGCCGTCAATATATCGCCCTAAAAAATATCGATCTCAGCGTTACTCAAGGGGAATTTATCTCTTTAATCGGTCATTCCGGTTGCGGGAAATCCACCCTCTTAAATATGGTCGCTGGACTTGATCGCCCGACAGTGGGAGGGGTGATTTTAGAGGGAAGAGAAATTAAAGGTCCCGGTCCCGATCGCATGGTGGTCTTCCAGAATTATTCTCTGCTGCCCTGGTTAACCGTCCGGGAAAATATCGCCCTAGGAGTTAACCGCGTGCTGCGTCATCTACCGGCTGCTGAACGCAAAAGTGTCATCGAACATAGTATCGATATGGTACACCTGCGCCATGCCGCCAACAAACGACCGGGAGAATTATCGGGAGGCATGAAACAACGGGTAGCGATCGCCCGCGCTTTAGCCCTACGGCCAAAAGTCCTGCTACTTGATGAACCCTTTGGGGCGCTGGATGCGTTAACCAGAGGCAATTTACAGGAACGTTTGATGGAAATCGTCGAGGAAAGCCACGTTACCTGTATCATGGTCACGCACGATGTGGATGAAGCCCTATTACTATCCGATCGAGTGGTGATGTTAACCACCGGTCCAGAGGCCCATATCGGTCAGATTCTCGATGTTCCCATTCCCCGGCCCCGGCATCGTTTGGAAGTAGTTAATCACCCTAGTTACTACGCCCTCCGTAACGAGATCGTTTATTTCCTCAACCAACAGAAGCGATCGAAGAAAGTCGGTCAACCCACCGAACCAGTAACAGTGATCGGCCAAGCTACCAGATTGAAAACCAATCCCACCATCGGTTTTATCCCCCTCACCGATTGCGCTCCGATTATTATCGCCAAAGAGAAAGGTTTCTTCGCCGAGGAAGGATTAGAGGATGTTGTCCTGCAACGGGAACCCAACTGGAAAGCACTCGCCCAAGGAGTGGCCACCGGTCGTCTCGATGCGGCCCAGATGGTGGCGGGAATGCCCCTGAGCATGACCATTGGGGCTGGAAATAAGCCCTCTGTCCCCGTGATTAGTGCTTTGGTACTCAGTCGCAACGGTAACGCCATCACCCTCAGCAATAAATACAGGGAATTGGGGGTAGAAAAACTCGAGGACTTAAAGGAGGCCCTCCAGCAAAGTCCCGATAAAATCGCCACTTTCGGCATGGTTCACCCCGCTTCCATGCACAATCTACTGTTACGCTACTGGTTAGCTAGTGGCGGCATCGATCCCGATAGTGATGTCAATTTAGCCGTAATTCCGCCGCCTCAAATGGTTTCCCTACTAAAAGCGGGTAAGATCGACGGTTATTGTGTGGGGGAACCCTGGAACTCCTACGCCGTTCACGAAAAATTAGGCTACGTTATCGCCACCGATCTCGATATTTGGCCCGGACACCAGGAAAAAGTCCTCGGAGTCAAGGAAACTTGGGCAGCGAAACATCCCGAAACCCATATCGCCATGGTGAAAGCTTTAATTAAAGCCTGTGAATACTGCGATGATCAGCGTAATCGAGAACATATCGTTAATATTCTCAGTCAGCCCCAGTATGTGGGTGTGGATAGGGCAATTATCCGCCCCGGTTTCCTCGATGGTTACGATCGCGGTTTAGGAACTGCCCCCGAACCCCTATTCCGATTTAATCAGTTTTACGTCGATCAAGCTAACTGTCCAGGCCGCAGTGAGGCCCTATGGACCCTAACTCAGCTTGCTCGTTGGGGTTACGCACCGTTCCCCCGCAACTGGGTGGAAGTGATTGAACGCGTCCGTCGTCCTGATCTGTTTGGTGAAGCTTGCCGGTCCCTGGGCCTTCCCGATTTGGAACCCGATCGCCACAGTTTTGCCCTCTTTGATCATCTTATTTTCAGTCCCGACGATCCGATCGGCTATCTGGAACGTTTCTCGATCCGTCGCGATTATCGCGTCTCAGAAGTTCTCCTCGATGATCCCGTCGCTAATTAAGGTTGGCTGAATAAATCTAAAAACCTTGTTGGGTAAAACTTTTAGACTTTTTGGCAATCAGAAAGTACCATATCTGGGAGTGATCGGGGGGAAAATTCCGGGACTTTTTCCCTGAAAATTAGGTAATTGACCAGATGAAAATCGCTAAAACCCTACACCCCACACCCCACACCCCACACCCCACGAAAAACTTTTTCAGCAGACCCGAATTAATAGTTGTGGTGGGCTTTGCCCACCTTAAAATAAATCTAGGACGAATATGCAAACTTTTACCGATAAGACCGTGAATTCCAGCACCACCACCCAGCCTTTTTTATTAGTTAGTAATGTTGCCAAAGAATACCCCTCTCCCGAAGGGGTTTACACCGTTTTAGACGGTGTGGAGCTGCAAGTCAATGAGGGGGAATTTGTCTGCATTATCGGTCACTCCGGCTGCGGTAAATCGACTCTTTTGAATATGGTGGCGGGGTTTTCTTCTCCTAGTCGTGGGCAAGTGCTGCTACAGGATAAAGAGGTTAAGGAACCAGGACCGGACCGGATGATGGTATTCCAAAATTATTCGCTTTTGCCTTGGAAAACTGCCTTTGAGAACGTTTATATCGGGGTTAGTTCGGTTTATCCCCAAAAATCTCACGCTGAGAAGGTGAGGATCGTGGAAGAAAATCTATCCCTAGTGGGATTGACAGAAGCAGCCCAGAAAAAACCCCCCCAATTATCGGGAGGCATGAAACAACGGGTTGCGATCGCCCGCGCCCTGGCCATTCGTCCCCAAGTCCTCATCCTCGATGAACCTTTTGGGGCCCTAGATGCGATTACTAAAGAGGAATTACAGGAAGAATTGCTGAAAATCTGGCAAGAACACCAGTTAACCGTGTTGATGATTACCCACGATATCGATGAGGCTTTGTTCTTGTGCGATCGCTTGGTGATGATGACCAACGGCCCGAGCGCTAAAATTGGGGAGGTGTTAAAGATGCCTTTTGCTCGTCCCCGGGTTCGTTCCCAAATTACCGAGGATCCCCGTTACTACGAACTCCGCAATGAAGCTCTCGATTTCCTCTACAATCGTTTTGCCCATTCGGAGGATCCCAACGAGGATGCCCCCGAACAACCCCGCACAGAAAATCTCGTGGGTAAAATTGTTACTACTATTGGTGGCATAGCTTTACTCGCTTTTGTCGGTTTTAGTCTAATACAAATGTTCACCAGCAAGACTGCCAATACTACCAATCCGGCTACCATCGAGGCCCCCAGATAGGTAACAGTTATCAGTTATCAGTTATCAGTTATCAGATTTGAGTTTTAAGTGACAGTATTAAATATAAGTTTCTTACTATCTTTTCACTGATTACTGTTTACTGATTACTGACCAAGAATAAACCAGAAAGAGACAAAGAACAAAAAGCTGAAACCCGATCAGTTTAACTTATATAGTAGTGATCGATCTTTGTGTCCTTTGTGTCTGGAGTGGTTCGTTCCACTCACTTGCCCGCAAGACTATATCTTAGAATAGATTTTAATCTCTGGAGAGTTTATCAGTGATTAAGATGTTCAAAGACCGATTTATCACCGATATCGTTGGGGAGAGGTTGGCTTAATTTTCTCAGAGCAAAGATAACAAATAAAGTCGCCCAGAGAATTAATAGCCCCTTTTCCCAATTTAAGGGCAATATCCCCAAAAGATGACCGAGTAAAAGGGTGGGAACTAGAGGGGTTAAAAACTTGGTTTCTAGACGATTAAAACAAAAAGCTTCTTTGAAATAAATCCCCGTGAGACTAGCAAAAATAAAGCCGACACCCAATAAACTCACCGGATGGTTATAGACAAATTCTAGGGGAGAAAGGTGAGAATAGAGGCTGAAAATTAGGGAAGTAATCGCCCCGATTAGCCAAAAAAATTGCAGGAGACGATGGAGGGGAATTAAATATATATGGATAGTCAATAAACTGATGCCTAACCCCAGACAAAAACCCATGTATAAAAGGTTAGTCAGGGGCAGTAATTGCGGTCGGGTGAGAACTATAATTGTAGCGACAGCGAAACTAAAAGCCGCTAAATTTAAACCCAGACGGTAGAGACGCACCCCTAGGCGATCACTATCCGTAATCGTAAACTCTCCGAATTGACCTTGATAAACTCGATCGACAGCAGGGGAAGTCATAATGCTCTAAAGAAAAAGGGAAGCTTAGAAAAGATCGACTACAAATTATCTTAAGCTTAAATTATGCCAGTAGCCTCACTTCTCCCTCCTCTCGGCTGACTAATTGCGAGTTAGGATCAAGGTTACATTTCCTTTAGATTTTTAAGCCATGTCGTTGAACCAAGAATCCCTCGCTTTTAGCCATGGGAGGGTCAAGAACTCAACTAGCGAAATTTTGATCGTGGGCGGTGGTATCATCGGATTAGCGATCGCCGTCGATTTGCAATTGCGCGGGGCAAAAGTTACCCTCCTAGTTCGAGATATAGCTCAGGCCGCTAGTCGTGCGGCTGCGGGAATGTTGGCCCCCCATGCAGAAGGCATTCCCCCGGGCCCGTTTCTCGATCTTTGTCTGCGATCACGATGGCTATATCCAGAGTGGAGCCGCAAAATCGAGGATTTAACGGGAATAAACAGCGGCTACTATCCCTGTGGTATTCTTGCTCCCATTTACGAGCTAGAGCAGCCCGTTACTACCGAGGAAGTTAATAAAATTTGGTTAGACAGCAATGCAGTTCACCTCTACCAACCCGGCCTAGGTAAAGATGTGGTCGGTGGTTGGTGGTATCCCGACGATGGACAAGTGGATAACCGGCAGCTAGTGACTGCCCTGCAACAAGCGGCCGAAAATTTAGGGGTAGAAATTCGCCAAGGGGTAGAAGTCCACGCATTACAGCAAAAGCAGGGAAAAGTCAAGAGTATTTATACCTCAATTGGGGAATTAGAAGCAAAAATTTACATTTTAGCGGCGGGATCCTGGACGAGTCAACTTTTACCCCTCCCTATCCATCCCGTCAAAGGTCAAATGGCCGCAGTAAAAATGCCCCCTAACCAGACCTTAGCTAGGGTTTTATTCGGTCCGCAAACCTATCTAGTTCCCCGTCGCAATGGTCGTTTAATTATCGGGGCCACTTCCGAAAAAGTCGCCTGGCAAACTGGCAATACACCCCAAGGACTACAAACCCTTTTTGAGCGGGCCACCCGTCTCTATCCCCCTTTAGCTGACTGGGAAATCGAGGAAATGTGGTGGGGATTCCGTCCGGGTACAGCGGATGAATTACCCATTTTAGGCCGCAGTAGCTGTGATAACCTGATTTTAGCCACCGGTCACTATCGCAATGGCATTTTACTAGCTCCTGTCACTGCTTCCTTAATCGCTGACCTGGTGATTAATGACAAAGTTAATCCCATTTTGACCCATTTTAGCTGCGATCGCTTTAATCAACCATCACCCGTTACTATTCCACCTATGTCCTTAACTATTATTGAGAATAAACCCCAAGCGCTTTTATCGCCCCAAAATGATCGCCTCACTATTGCTGGGAAAACCTTTCACTCCCGCTTGATGACTGGGACTGGCAAATATGCCAATCTGACAACTATGCAGGAAAGTATTAGTGCCAGTGAATGTCAGATCGTCACCGTTGCCGTTAGACGAGTACAAACGAACGCACCCGGTCATGAGGGATTAGCAGAGGCGATCGATTGGTCTAAAATTTGGATGTTACCCAACACTGCCGGTTGTCAAACGGCCGAAGAAGCGATTCGGGTGGCCCGTTTAGGGCGAGAAATGGCCAAATTATTGGGACAGGAAGACAATAACTTTATTAAACTCGAAGTTATTCCCGATCCTAAATATTTATTACCCGATCCGATCGGAACTTTGCAAGCGGCCGAACAATTAGTTAAAGAAGGTTTTGCCGTACTGCCCTATATTAACGCCGATCCTCTCTTGGCCAAACGTTTAGAGGAAGCTGGCTGCGCCACGGTTATGCCCCTAGGATCGCCGATTGGATCGGGACAGGGGCTGAAAAATGAGGCAAATATCGCGATTATCATCGAATCGTCCCAAATTCCCGTGGTGGTAGATGCCGGGATCGGTACACCCTCAGAAGCGGCCCGGGCCATGGAAATGGGGGCCGATGCTTTATTAATTAACAGTGCGATCGCTATGGCGGCCAATCCAGCTATGATGGCCCAAGCCATGGCAATGGCGGCAAAAGCGGGACGTTTAGCCTATTTAGCGGGAAGAATGCCGATTAAGTCCTATGCTAGTCCTAGTTCCCCCCTGACGGGAACGATCGCCTAACCCAGAAATCTATTGAAACCCGTTAAAATAGGGGAGATTTGGCCATCTCTCCCCACACCACACCTCGATAGATCGTACAATTAACGCACTTCAAACAAACGATTGTCCGGTAAATTACTAATCGATCGCTGGAGACTATTCAAGGATTTATTGTAATCGACGATCGCCTGTAGATAACGGCTTCTGGCATCGGTTAAATCCCGTTGGGAGTTGATAACGTCCGTTTGGGTTCCCACACCCGCCTGAAAGCGTAAACGGGCTAATCGCAGACTTTCCGTGGCGGATTCAATGCTTTTTTGCGAAGTTTTGATGTTTTCTTGGTTAGAAATCAAACTATAGTAGGATTCCTCCACCTGAAGGCGAATTTCATTGCGACGGAGGGAGAATTCCGTATCGGCGCGATCGATATTTCTTTCCGCTTGACGAGCGCGAGCAAAAGCACGACCACCATCAAAGAAAGTCCAACGAATCCGGCCGCCGACGCTAAAACCATCGCCAAAACCAGCTTCATCACTGAGATCGTTAAGGACATTATACTCGCCCAGAAGGTCCACTTGGGGAATCACCGCCGAAATAGCGATCGAGCGGTCTTCTGCGCTAATTTCCCTCTGTAAGAGTTGTTGTTCTAATTCCGCGCGATTTTTATAGGCCAAAACGATACTATCATTAAGACTTAAGCCCCAAGTTCCCGCCTCGCGAATCTCATCGGCAGCGGTTAACTCGATCTGCTGACCGACACTCAATATCTGTGCCAGTCGTCGTCTAGCGATGCGTTGGGTAGAAATCGCCCGGGTTAAGTCTTGGTTAGCGTTAGCGAGGTCAACTTCCGCCTGTAGGACAGCAAATCGGGTTCCTAGTCCCGCTTGCTCCAATAATTGAGCATCGCGTAAACTTTGACTAGCATCTTCGATCGCAGCTTGGGCGATCGCAACTTGGGCATCACCCCTCTGTAATTCATAATAGGCATCGGTGGCATCAAAACGAGTTTGTTCCGAGACTCGTTCCACCTCTAATTCCTGTTGCCGGATGACTTTTTCGGCCCTTTTGATCTGGGCTGTCCGTTCACCCCCTGTATAAACCCCATAGACAATCCGAACACTACCCTGAAAGTTGGTACTATCTTCGGGTGTAGTGGCTGGGATGCCCTGTTGACGAGCCAACTCATTCTGTCTTTGGGCAACTGCCGATTGATCTTGAGTGAGACTGGTTTCCGCTTGGGCCGTGGGTAATAAGGCCGCCTGTTGTTCCTTTAATTGGGCGCGAGCGATTTCCAAATTAATCCGCGATGTCTGTAAGGTCTGATTATTTTTTAAAGCTAATTCGATCGCTTGATTTAAGGTGATCGGTTGTACTACCCTAATATTCACCTCATCCGGTTTGGTGGGAAAAATCAGGGGATTGCCACTAGGATTAAGATAATTAGGGGCCTTGGGATCCGCTTCCGTGGTTGCCGGTGCCGCCGAGGGACCAGGTAATTGAGACACTGGATTGGCAGTAGGTCGGGGTTTCTTCAATAAATTGGCAGCGGACTGAGTTTGTGCCTTAACCGAGGATTCAGCCAAGAAAATCAACCCAAGCACCGCACTCACGGTAATACCATAACGCAAGAGCAACATGAGTATCTCGAAAGTAAACAGTAAACGATAATAAGTAAACAAGCTCACACCACTATGTTGGCCGATTACTAATTACTAATCAATAATCCTACTCCATCCCGACGCGGATCGCCCGTAGCAGTTAACTCCCTTCGATCATTCACTGCCACACCATGCACACCCCCAAAAAACATATTTTGTTCTTGCCACCGGGATACTTGAGTATTTGCGGGTAAAACCAGATTTTCGAGCAGATTTTCCCGATCTTCCAAAGGTTCAACTCCTAACTATACTTTGCACGGTTATAACTTGCATTTTTTACTCAAAGACAATAATATAGTTCAAGAGTCATAATTAGAAGCAAAGCACTCATTAAAAACATGATTAACCTAGAATTCACGGAAGAAGAAAAGAACTCACTGTATTAT
>NZ_JADBUZ010000177.1:0-10295 GCF_020245305.1 Microcystis sp. M20BS1
GATATCAGCCAGACTTGGAAACTATCTCATCAAATTAGTCCCCCCATAGAACCCCCTTGAGCCATCTTGCACACTTTTCTCTTTTTGTCAAATTTTATGTTAAGAAAGATGTGACTAATGGATAGCTTAATAAGGGGGGCATCTGACAATTTTTAACACCTACCTACTTAATTCATAATTCATAATTCATAATTCCCACTGATAACTTAGGAACTATGCAAACAATCTTTCAGCGCGTAGGCTACCTGTTGTTGTTCCTCGCAGCTTAAATCGGGGAACATAGGTAAAGATAACACTTTTTCACTGGCCAATTCAGCCACGGGTAAATCACCTTTTTTATAGCCTAAATACTGATAAACCGGCTGTAAATGTAGGGGAATCGGATAATAAACCATGGATAGGACATCTTTTTCCTGCAAAGCTGCCCGAATTTGGTCACGATTTTCCGTTAGGATTGTGTACTGATTCCAAACGTGCTTACCTCCGGCTAAAGCGGTAGGTAAAGTGATATTAGGCAAAGGTTGCAGTAATTCCCGATAACGTTGGGCAATCTCGATCCGTTGATTATTCCAAAAATCGAGATATTTTAGCTTAATTTGCAAAATAACCGCTTGAATGGCATCTAAGCGGCTATTGACACCGATTACCTCATGAAAATAACGCACCTTGCTCCCATGTTCTTTAACCATGCGAATTTGTGCCGCTAACTCGGGGTTATTGGTGGTAATTGCGCCACCATCGCCACAACCGCCTAAATTTTTGGTGGGAAAGAAGCTAAAACAGCCAATATCGCCGATACTCCCCACTTTCTGCCCATGCCATTCTGCTCCCGTTGCCTGCGCGCAATCCTCGATTACAAATAAATTATGGGAACGAGCGAAATTTACTACCTCAGACATATTGACAGATTGCCCAAAAAGGTGTACTGGGATAATCGCTTTAGTCTGGGGAGTAAGCGCTTTTTCCAACAGTGCCACATCGAGGTTAAAAGTATTAATATCGATATCGACAAAAACCGGCACTGCCCCGACTAAATTAATCGCTTCGGCGGTGGCAATAAACGAAAAAGTAGAAGTAATTACTTCATCCCCCGCTTGAATACCAAGGGCGCGCAGTGCCAGATAAAGGGCATCGGTTCCCGAATTACAGGCGACACAATCGCTAACACCATGATAGAGGGCAAATTGTCGTTCTAATTCGCTCACAGCTTCACCGCCAATATAGCGCCCAGAACGGAGGATTTCTAAAACGGCATGGTTAGCTTCTTCGCTGATGACTTGGTATTGACGGGATAAATCGACGGGGGGAATTGTACTCACGCGCTTTCACTCAAAATTAGAGACTAATCGGGATTTGTTGGGGAAAAGAAGGAATAATTAGTCAAAAATAATTATAAACTTGCTATTTATAGATTAAGTATTGTTGTAATTTGTTTCTTTTATTTTTATGGATGGATTAGTAGAACTAAATCTGGTGGACTTGGGTTGGGCTTTGGGGATGATGGGTATTTGTTTAATCCTCTCCCGTTGGTCAAATTTAGCTCTAGAGGGCCAATTATTATTGGCGACCGGTCGATCGATCCTGCAATTATTAGTGGTAGGCTACGTTATCGCCTTTATTTTTTCCCTGGATAATCCTCTAGCCGTGCTGGGGATTTTGGCAGTAATGATGACTATCGCGACTATTGTTGCTAAAAATCGCATTGATAGCCGAGATAAAGGCTTATTACCCCTAGTTTTTGGCTCTTTATTGATTAGTAGCTGTCTAACTTTAGGTTATGCGATTGCTTTAATTATTCAACCAGAACAATGGTACTCACCCCAATACTTGATTCCCTTGACGGGGATGGTGTTAGGCAATGCCATGAATAGTGCCTCTTTAGCCGGGGAAAGATTAAGCAGTGCCATTAAAAGTCACCGTTTGGAAATCGAAACCCATCTTTGTTTAGGGGCAACCCCTCAACAAGCGATCGCATCTTACCAAAAAGCAGCGATTCGAGCTAGTTTAATACCCACCCTCAATCAGATGATGGTGGTGGGTTTAGTCAGTTTACCCGGAATGTTCACCGGACAGGTATTGGCAGGAAGTGAACCTTTAAACGCCGCTTCCTACCAGATACTGATCCTGTTTATGATTGCCCTAGCTAACCTAATCACCGCTCAATTGGTGACAGAGGGAATCTATCGGCGCTTTTTCGGTGAGAATTTATCACTTATCAGTTAACAGTTATCAGTTAGTCAGTTATCACTAACCACTCCTGACTCCTAATTAACGCCCACTGTTCACCGATTACAGTTGACTGATCACTGATTTAGCCTTTCCACTTGCTGGCAACGACTTCAGCGAGATCAACCACCCGTTGGGAGTAACCCCATTCGTTATCGTACCAAGCGATAACTTTCACCATATCGCCACCCATCACCATGGTGAGACTAGCATCAATGATCGAGGAGGCATCAACACCGCGATAATCAGAGGAAACGAGGGGTAAATCATTATATTCGAGAATTCCTTTTAAAGAATTTTCCGAAGCTTCTTTGAGGACTTCGTTTACCTGTTCCGCGATCGTGCTTTTTTCCACTTGCGCCACTAAATCCACCACAGAAACGTTAGGAGTGGGTACACGCAGAGCGATACCGTTAAGTTTCCCTTTCATGTCCGGGATAACTAAGGCTACAGCTTTAGCGGCACCGGTGGAGGTGGGAACGATGTTAACGGCGGCGGCGCGAGCGCGACGCAGATCCCGGTGACTAGCATCCAGAATCCGTTGATCACCAGTGTAACTGTGGGTGGTGGTCATCGTCCCTTTGATGATGCCGAAGTTTTCGTGAATCACTTTGACGACAGGAGCAAGACAGTTGGTGGTACAACTGGCATTGCTGATGACATTGTATTTATCGTGTTCGTATTCGTGAGCGTTGACACCAACGACATAGGTTCCCACACCCGAACCTTTACCCGGTGCAGTAATGAGGACTTTTTTAGCTCCTGCGACAATATGCTTAGAAGCGCCCTCTTCATCAACGAAAACACCGGTAGCTTCGATCACTAAATCTACACCCCATTCTGCCCAGGGCAGATTGAGGGGATTGCGATCGGAATAACATTTAATAGTCTTACCGTTAACAATTAAAGAATTATCATCGGCATCGATATTAGCGTTAAGTTTGCCTAACATCGAGTCATACTTGAGCAGGTGAGCGTTACTCCGGGGATCGGATGTATCATTGATCCCCACTACTTCTAAGCCACTATTAGTCCGTCCTAACCAACATCTTAGGAAATTACGTCCAATCCGTCCGAAACCATTGATCGCTACTCTAATCACTGCTGCTTGCCCTCTACGTTCTAGTGCAATACATAAAAAAATAATTAATGTTCCCAATCATACCTTAAAGGTTGAACTTTACGATCCTGATCGAAAATAATTTATTACCTCAGCAATCCTATCGGGTTTAAATGAGAAAATTTAATTGATTAAAGCGATTTAAAGCCAAAATTAGCCTAAATAACCCCTAAAAGATTCTCATAACCCCATTCCCTCCTTAGCTGTCCGCCTTTTCGGTAATCAGATGTGAGTTTTCAGTTTACTGATTACTGATCACTTAAAGGTCCCCGCTCCTCTTATCCTCAAAAAAAACTCGTTTACTTTTCTGTAAACGAGTTCACTTTCCATGATACGATTAATAGTCCTTTGAGTTATTTGGCAACTGCTACCGGTGCTTTGACGGGCTGAGGCTGGGGCTGCAGATCGCGCAAGCTTGGGAAAAGGAAGTGGTTTTCCTCCACATATTGCGCTCCAAACAGTCCTTTTTCAGCCCAGAAATAGCGATCGGTTGTATGCTCGTTACGCTTAACAACCAATAAAGCTGGTGGGCTAATGCCTATAGCTTGAATATACTTACGCGCCGCAGTTACGGGTTTATCTTCGCCACTTTCAATACTATACTGGGGTACAAGTTCAAGTATCTTACGTCCTTCTTGACGACGGCGACTCTTACGTTTCCGTTTTCTGGCCAACCCAATTACCTCCTGTTTTGGCTAATCGTTGTAATGATAGTTACAAAAGCCGTAGCGATTATATCCCTTCTAGATCGAGAAATCAAGTGTCCCTTAGAAAGCCAATTACGGACAAGTTTGACCGGAAGCTAGACTGGGACTATGTTTAAGTTTTTCTGACAAAAACACAGCCCCAAATCCCGATACAAAACTTATTATTTTTAAACTTTTTTTAATATATACCGTGATCCACCCCGAAAACAGTGACCAAACCCTTATCCTAATTGCTTTTTACTGGCTGCACCCGACCCAAGGAGAGAGTCATTCTCTCCCCTGTCAACTGGGAAATAAAACTCGTAACCCTAGCTTTATCAAGGTTTTCTGATTTTTTACTTTTTACTTTCTTAGTATGCCCTTCTCCTCCCCCTCCCGGACTCCCCTGAGTGATGATTTTATTGCCCTGTGTCAGACACAGATGGAACTTTTGCGGGAGCAAATGGAAGCAGACAGAAGTGCGGTTTATTTAACTGAACCTTTATCGAGTAATTTAATTCCAGTCGTTGTTTATCCGCCTTTTAATCCCCCTTCTCCCCAAAAAAAGCGGCTTTCCTTGCAACCAGGGCAACCGGCGGCTGACTTGTTAACTGCGGTTAAGTTAGAAGATTTATCCCACCTCTGGAGTAATCAGGAGACCGTCAGCGGTCATCGCTTGTTTTTACCCTTAATGTATGAAGAGGGCATGATCGGATTATTGGTGACAACCAGAGAAAAACGACCTTGGCAAAGTTGGGAATTAACCCAGATGGCAAAAATCACCCAAACCCTCGCTTTAGCCTGTGTACTTGATCGCCAATTGGGAGAAGAACGTTATTATCGACAATGGCAACGTCAGCGCCTCGATACTTTTCTCCATCAAATCCGCAATCCCCTTACCGCTTTAAAAACCTTTGGTAAACTTCTACTCAAAAGGCTTTTAGCCGAAGAAGGTAACGATCCTGCCATTACCGGTATATTGAGGGAAAGCGATCGAGTTCGGGACTTAATTGCCGAATTTGAGGCACAAATTCAGCAAGAAAGCGAAAATTACCCCACCGTCGATATTCCTCTCCTGCAAGCGCAATCTTCCCCCACCACCTTTCTCTTGCCTGCTGGCAGCAGCCAACTAACTCCGATCGATCTCCATGATATTCTCGATCCGCTGCTCCTTTCGGCCCAGGCTGTAGCCAAAGAGAGAAATCTCAGTCTAGAAACGATTCACGGGGAAGACATACCACTTATTCGGGCCAATATCCCCGGTTTGCGGGAAGTATTCAGCAATTTAATTGATAATGCTCTCAAATATACTCCTGCTGGCGGAAAAGTCACCGTCGAGGTGCAGAATGTTAAGAATAGTGTAGAAATTGTTTTTAAAGACACGGGTTATGGTATAGCGAGGAGTGATCAAGAAAGAATTTTTCAACGTCACTACCGGGGAGTGCAAGCAGGGGGAGATATACCTGGTACGGGATTGGGTTTAGCGATCGCCAAAGAATTAATTACCAGCATGGGGGGGACGATTGAATTTATCAGTCCTAATCCCGATCCAACAAGTTCCCCTTACCCCGGCACGGTTTTTCGGGTTAGTATGCCAGTTATAGCCGATGATCACCTCAGTGAAGAAAGCTGATCTGGCCGTAAAATCTGCCTATTTTCTTGATCGGGAGATTATGGGGGCGATCGGTTAAAATATATAGAAAATATCAGTGTCACTGGTAACTTGGCCGTGAAGCAAAGAATTGACTAATTATGTCGATGATCGAACAATTGGAACCCGCTAATAAGGCTGATGTGTTAGTATATATGCCCTACTATGCCAAGGACAAACATAGTATCTTGCCCTATGCGATCGCTTTGTATCAAGGAGGATCTTTAGAAGGTCGTCGTCCCATAGAAAATAGCGAAGGGATTCCCTTTGTGGCCTCTTGGTATGTATCAAAATTGCCCTCGGAATTGACCCGTTGTCGTTTACAATTTGAAGGACAGGCCGACCTAAGCTATGAGATGACGATTCTTAACGCCGAGTTGATCGAATATCTCATCGGTGCAATTAAAACCTTTAAGCAGCTAGGTTCGGCCGACTTTTCGCAGGGATTTTATCGGAAACTGCTGCAATTTGAATGATAAAAGTCGGGATTTTACGGGTTAAAAGGAGCAAATCGTGGCCAAATCAGCCAAATCTATACTTATCTCTTCCCTGGAACCCCTCAGTGGTAAATCGGGAACTGTCGTCGGTTTAGCGCATCTCTTGCGACAAAAAGGACTAGAGATAAGTTACGGCAAACCAGTGGGCAATTGTCCGGGCTACGTCGATGGGCAATTGGTCGATGAGGATGTAGAATTTATTCGGCAATTATTAGAATTATCCCCCGAGCAGCTGCGTTTACCCCTGATCTATACTGATGCGGATTCCGTTGCTAAACGTTTACAAGGTGTAGATCAACAGAACTACGGCAATATTCTTGCTGGTTATCTCGATCGAGTTAACAGTGATATTATCCTCCTCGAAGGGCCGGGGACTCTCTGGGAAGGCAGTATTTTTCAGTTATCGATGGGGGAGATGGCCAAAATTCTCCAGACTCCAATCCTATTGGTGGCCCGCTATAGTTCTCCCCTAATTGCCGAGAGTCTGCTGAAAGCAAGAGAGGAATTAAATAATCAGCTGCTGGGGGTAGTGATTAGTGATATCCCGGAAGATGATTGGGAGGAAGTACAATCTCTCCTGAAACCCTATTTGTCCCGCCAAGGAGTGGAAGTTTTAGGACTGTTACCTGCTAGTAAATTATTGCGTAGTATTAGTGTTCGGGAAATTGTCCATCTTTTGGGGGCCAAAGTATTATGTCGTCCCGATCGTTTAGATTGGATGGTAGAAAGTTTAGCGATCGGGGCGATGAATGTCAACGCCGCTTTAGAATATTTTCGCAAGGGGGAAAATATGGCCGTGATCACGGGCGGCGATCGCACAGACCTCCAGTTAGCTGCCCTAGAAACTTCTACCACCTGTTTGATCTTAACTGGTTCTATCTCTCCAGATCCCCTAATTTTGGGACGGGCCGAGGATTTAGAAGTACCGATTCTCTCGGTAAATTTAGATACTCTCAGTACCGTGGAAATCGTCGATCAGGCCTTCGGGAAAATTCGCTTACAGGAACAGGTAAAAGTCGCTTGTATTCGCGAATTAATGGGGGAACATTTCCAAATCGATCGCCTGTTAGAAAAGTTAACAATAGGGGCGTAATTTCTCCCCTGCTGCCCAGAATTTCATGGGAAATCACTTCATGAGTCTATCATCCTCCCCTGTGTCATCTCCGGTCAAAGAAAATGACTGGAGCTTATTATTAAGATTACTTCCCTACGCAAAAAAGCAAAAAGCTCTGCTATTTTGGTCATTAATACTTCTTTTTCCCCTATCTCTGACGGGGGCGATCCAACCCTTAATTATCGGTCAAGCGGTTTCCCTTTTGCAAAAGGAACAAACCTGGGGGTTTTTGTCTCAAATGCCCTTAACAGCAGCCATTAATACCCTAATTATTATCCTGTCGGTTTCGATTATTTTACGACTGATTTTAGGGACAACACAAGGTTATCTAGTGCAGAAAGTCGGTCAGTCAATTACTGCTAATGTCCGGGAAGATTTATTTAGTCATGTTACTTCCCTTTCCTCTAGTTTTTTTGATCGCTCTCCCGTGGGACGTTTAGTCACTCGTTTAACCAGCGATGTGGAAGCATTAGGAGAAGTTTTTGCTAGTGGGGCGATCGGAGTTGTCAGTGATCTGGTCAATATTTTAGTTATTATCCTCACCATGTTTACCCTGCAATGGCAATTAGCTCTATTGTTGGTGTTGATGTTATTTCCTGTCACTGCTTTAATTATCTTTTTTCAAAAACAATATCGCAGGGCTAACTATCAGGTACGCGAGCAATTATCAAAACTTAATGCCCAATTACAGGAAAATGTAGTCGGAGTTAATATTGTTCAATTATTTCGCCGCGAACGCTTTAACGCTGAAATGTTTCGCAATATCAATACTCAGTATCGTCGCTCCCTAGATAAAACAATTTTTTATGATTCGGCCGTCTCAGCTACGTTGGAATGGATCGGATTAATTGCCGTGGCAGGAGTATTATGGTTAGGGGGTATTTTTATTCTCCAAAAAACCATTGATTTTGGGGTTTTATCGGCTTTTATTTTATTCTCCCAACGTCTCTTTAATCCCCTGCGTCAGTTTGCCGAAAAATTTACCATGTTTCAATCGGGTTTTACTGCTATTGAACGCATTGGGGAATTAATGAGTATTCCCATTGAAATTACTGATTCTAACAATTATAAAGAGATTTCTTTCCCAGCAAAACTTAAAACTGGCGAGATTATTTTTGAAAATGTTTGGTTTGGTTATAAACCAGATGAATATATTATCAAAGGTCTCAATTTTACCATTAATCCGGGGGAAAAAGTCGCTTTAGTCGGTCCCACTGGTGCGGGAAAAAGTTCGATTATTCGTCTTCTCTGTCGTCTTTACGAACCAAGTAAGGGCAGAATTCTAGTGGATGGTATCGATATCCGTTATCTTCCCCAAGCGGAATTAAGACGTTATATCGGTGTGATTCTCCAAGAAACTTTTCTCTTTGCTGGAGATGTGACTCGCAATATTACTTTAGGAGAAAATTATGATTTTGAGCAGGTGAAGGCAGCGGCTAAATTAACTAATATCGATCACTTTATCGAGGAGTTACCGGATGGTTATCATACTCTTTTACGCGAACGGGGCGCAAATTTGTCGGGAGGACAAAAACAATTACTCGCTTTTGCGAGAGTCGCTATTCGTAACCCTGAAATTTTAGTTTTAGATGAAGCTACTGCTAGTTTAGACGTGGGGACAGAAGTATTAATTCAAGAAGCTTTAGAACAGATTTTAGTCGATCGTACTGCTATTATTATCGCCCATCGTCTCTCCACTATTCGCAATGTCGATCGAATTCTTGTCCTGAAACGCGGGGAATTAGTCGAATCGGGAACCCATGAAGATTTATTAACCAAAGACGGCCTCTACGCTAGTTTATCGAAAATTTGGGTTTAAAAGCCTGAAGTTCCAGCATTTGTCTTAAATTTTCCCATTCTTTTGCAAATAATCGACTAATGCCCATAATCCTAAGCGATAACTTTCGGCCCCAAAACCGCTAATCTGTCCGATGGCTATATCGGCAATGTAGGAATGATGACGAAAAGACTCGCGTTTGTAAATATTGCTTAAGTGTACTTCCACACAGGCGATTTTTGTGCCTAAGAGTGCGTCGCGGATGGCGATACTGGTATGAGTATAAGCTGCTGCATTAATCAAAATACCGTTATGCTGACCCCATGCTTGCTGAATCCAGTCCACTAATTGCCCTTCCTGATTGGACTGGTGCGCGGTTAAATTCACCCCTAAACGGGTGGCTTCTTCACTTAAAAACTGGTTAATCGCTTCTAAATTGATGTTACCGTAGAGATTCGGCTCTCTTTTCCCCAATAGGTTTAAATTCGGTCCGTGTAAAACCAGAATGCTTAGTTTATTCACCACTGTCTTCCCTATCATCACCAGAATTAATCTTATCTCGATCAGGGATTATTGCCTATCAACAGCATTTTTGCCGTTAGGGTAATCAGACTAAATCCAGTTATTATAGCGTTTTTCAGTCTGCTGAGGTACAAAAGTTATGGGTTTTAGGCACTCATGCAAGAGGCAAAAGGCTAAGGGGAAGAAAAACAGGTGTACCTCACTAGCTTAGGAAACGCTATAAAAACTGATTATTTATTCTCCGTTTTGCAGGAGTGCCTCTCCTGATATGTAGCCCATACTCAACGGATTTAGTATTGCTTGCGATTCTATCACTCAATCCAAGCTTTTGGGGGGTGGAACCCCCCAAACCCCGAAGCGCATTAGTTTTTCGGTGGGATGCTTACACGCAGCTGCTGATACATCTGTAATAATTTGAGAGTCATTCCCCTTGCAGCAGTGCCTTTCCTGATATGTAATACCATTTCTCTAAATGAAAACTACACATCGAATTTAAGTCACCCTTTTTAAGGGGGATTTAGGGGGATTAAATTTCTGTAGTCAGACTTTGGAGAATTGGTATAAGTTAAACTTATCACACAGAACCTAGAAGAGCCCAGAGAGGGGAGAGGAGAATAAATAAAAATAATCTCCTGAATCCCGACTCCTGAATCCTGATAACTGATTAAATGCCGTGACTTTTGCCGATTACCCAATGACGAC
>NZ_JADBUZ010000178.1:0-36194 GCF_020245305.1 Microcystis sp. M20BS1
GTACAACCCGTGCCGATTTTACTTCTCCCAGAGAAGATAATAATTCTTCGAGATAATCTTTAGCAAACTGGTCATGAATAAATCTAGTCATAGGTTTATCTAACGTGATTTAATAATTTATCTCGCAATTGCTTAATCCGATCACGATATTTAGCCGCTGCCTCGAATTCTAGATTTTTCGCCGCTTCTTTCATTTGCGCTTCTAGTTGTTGAATTAATTCGGGAATTTGTTCTAAAGAAAGTTCTTCTATATTCTCATAAACCTGCTCTAATTGTTGGGAATTGAGACGACGGGAAATATCCAGAAAAGCCAAAATTGAATTACTCGACCTTTTAACAATCGGTTGCGGAATAATCCCATGTTTTTGGTTATATTCCTCTTGAATAGCTCGCCGTCTCTTAGTTTCTTCGATCGCATTAATCATACTATCGGTGAGATTATCTCCGTAAAGAATTGCCTGACCGCGAATATGACGAGCAGCCCGGCCGATAGTTTGAATTAAAGAGCGGGTAGCCCTTAAAAATCCTTCCTTATCTGCGTCTAAAATCGCCACTAGAGACACTTCCGGCAGGTCTAACCCCTCGCGAAGCAAATTCACCCCGATCAGCACGTCAAAGACCCCTTCTCGCAGGTCTTGGATAATTTCAATCCGTTGAATTGATTGAATTTCTGAATGTAGATATCTAACTTTAATTCCCCTTTCTTGCAAGTATTCGGTTAAATCTTCGGCCATGCGTTTGGTTAAAGTGGTAATCAAAACCCGTTCATTTAACCGCACTCGCTCCTTAATTTCCCCTAATAAATCATCCACTTGTCCCTCGGTTGGTCGCACAAAAATCTCTGGGTCTAAAACTCCCGTCGGTCGGATAATTTGTTCAACAATGTGATTTTCTGACTGTTCTAATTCCCAATCTCCCGGAGTGGCCGAAACAAAAATACATTGATTAACTTTCTGCCAAAATTCTTCCGACTTCAAAGGACGATTATCCGCAGCACTGGGTAAACGAAACCCGTGATCGATCAAAACTTTTTTTCGTGATTGATCGCCATTATACATTCCGCGAATCTGCGGCACACTGACATGAGATTCATCCACAACTAATAACCAATTTTGAGGAAAATAATCCACCAAACATTCCGGCGGTTCCCCCGCTAACCTACCCGCTAAATGCCGCGAATAATTTTCTACTCCGTTACAATAACCCACTTCCTGCAACATTTCTAAATCATAACGAGTCCGTTGATCCAAACGTTGCGCTTCCAGTAATTTGCCCGCTTTTTCTAACTCCAATAAACGGTTATCTAACTCGGTTTTAATATCCCGACAGGCTACCTCTAAACGTTCCTCCGGGGTAACAAAGTGACGGGCCGGATAAATACTAATTCGCTCTAATTTTTGCAAAACTTCCCCCGTCAGGGGATCGAGATAACGAATACTTTCAATCTCATCGCCAAAAAAATCAATTTTAATAACCCGATCCTCGTAAGCGGGAACAATTTCCAAAATATCGCCCTTGAGACGAAAACGGCCGCGAGTTAACTCCAAATCATTGCGATTGTACTGCACTGACACCAAGGCCCGTAATAATTGCCTTTGGTCGAACTCTTGACCAACTGTTAAGGAAATCGCCGCTTTCAGGTATTCCGCCGGCATTCCCAAACCATAAATACAACTAATGGAAGCGACGACGATCACATCCCTGCGTTCAAACAGCGAGCGCGTGGCTGAATGGCGCAGCATATCGATCTCATCATTAATTGAAGAACTCTTTTCGATGTAGGTATCGCTGACAGGAATATAAGCCTCCGGTTGATAGTAGTCGTAATAGCTGATAAAGTATTCCACGGCGTTATTGGGGAAAAATTGCCGCAATTCGTTACATAATTGGGCAGCCAAGGTCTTATTATGGGCTAGGACAAGGGTAGGCCTGCCGATTTTCTCGATCACAGCGGCAATGGTGAAGGTTTTGCCGGTGCCAGTTGCCCCCAAGAGGGTTTGGAAACGATGCTGGTTTTGCAGGGAATCTACTAATTTATCGATCGCTGCCGGTTGATCCCCGGTGGGTTGAAAGGGTGCTTGTAGTTGAAAAGCGGTCATTAGCGGCTAGGTGTAGAGAACAGGCAAAATAAATTATCAATCAAATTACCAACACTGATAGGGTTTTGGGGAAAGAAAGATGTATCTTAATATTAGAGAGGATTTTAAAAAAAGATTAAAAGTCTTCGAGAATACCCTAAACTTAAATCTTATCGTTTCTCCGAAGCTATTAACGGAAAGGAGTATCAGGTTATGACGGTGGAAAATCTAGAAACGAACGGGACTCAAACCCCAGCAACTACAGAAGAAAAGACCAGCACACGCGGTAAAGCTACTACGGCTAAAACCGCCAAAGATAAAGAAGTGGTCGCCCTTTCGGTGAAAAACAACGCTGAATCGGCTTCCAAAGCCTTAAAATTCTATCAACCCGAACATCGCTTACCCGAAAATCGTCCTGTTGGTACTAGCCATCTTCACTTCACGGAAGATGAAATGTTACCCGGAGGCCGTCCCGTAGAAGTTAGCCATCTGAAAGTGGTTAGTACCTATTCTTCCGTAGGTGGATTGCGTCCTGTCGGCTCTAGTGGTATGGAAGTTAGCAGCACTCTAGCGATTTCTGGCAATCGTCCGATTGCTCTCAGTCATCTGCACATTAGCGAAACTTATACAGTCATGGGTAATCGTCCCGTTGCTTCCAATGAAATCGATGATCCCGAAACTTTAATGGGATTTTTGGATTAATTGTTTTGTTGATCAAGATAGATTTTTTCCCTGTCCCGGACGGGGAATTTATTTTTTTTAGCTCACCGTTTTTAATCCCGATGCTGTTTAAGCAAAAATTGTTCTTAATTGTCTCCTTTCTAATAGTGGTTTTTTGCGGTTTCGGATTATTAAATCTTACCTACGATGCTTCAGTTTTAGCACCGCAGCAATATTACCAGATTCGATCGCTTCATACTTTACAATACCAGAAAGTCTTAGAGAATGAACTGGGGCGAGCCGGATATCTACTGTTGTTAATGATAGTTGGAACCTTGCAAATACTAAAGCAAGCTAAGTTAGAGATATTAGCAGAAGCACTACCAATACCAATCCTGTTTGAGAGTCGGAGAAAAAAACTAAAAAGATTTTTCAAGCTGGAAATTCTGAATATTGAAAAAATCTGGTTTCCCTGCCTAAAAGAGCTGTTAAAACAGCAGCAGAGATTCACAACAAAAGGATTAGTATATATTGCCATAGACTGGACGAGTTGGGGAGCAATTAATATCTTGATGGTGAGTTTGATTTATAACAAAAAAGCCATGCCAATATATTGGTAGATATTAGATAAAAAAGGAAGTAGTAATCTCGAAGAACAGCAGCGAGTATTGGCGAAAATATTGACGGTGCTATCAGGTCATAAAATAGTGGTGTTAGGAGATAGAGAATTTTGCTCGGTCAGTCTTAGAAAGTGTCTTCAGAAAAAGAGTTTGTACTTTTGTTTAAGACAAAAACAAAGTACAAATGTCAAGACAAAAGAATGAATTTATCAAGAAATGAGAGAGTTAGGTTTAAGTCCAGGAACTAAACTATTTTTGAAGGATGTCAATATTACAAAAGAGCAGGGATTTGTCGAGTTTAACTTAGCGGGTAAGTGGAAAAAAACTACTGGGGTTTTCAAACAAAAGAACCTTGGTATATTCTGACTAACTTTGGAGATTTAGAGACGGCAATAATTGCCGATCAAAAAAGATTTGATATTGGGGATATGTTTCGAGATTTTAAGTCGGGAGGCTATAGCTTAGAAGGTTCTCAATTAGCACCGCAATACCTATCAAAGCTGATAATTGTTATAGCTATCGCCTCTACAAGTGCCACAATGCAAGGTAAAAAAATTAAGGATATGGGAATCCAAAAATATGTCACAAGACCTGAAACAAGATATAAAGGTCAACGCAGACACAGCAGTTTTTATGTGGGTCAACATCTCTATCATTGGCTCCAGCTACATCAAATGTTCCCAAAAAAATATAGAAGAGCTAATGCAAATTAGCCGCTATCGGTTGAAGGATTACATCAAAGGACAAAGAGCGATATCGCTTGCCCTATCTACCTTCTAGCTCGCTTGTCCCCCTCTCAGCTCTCAGAGTTAAATTCTAACACCTTAAAATCGGGAAAATCGACTACATACTGACTAATTGCTTCTTTTTTGGGCTGGGAGTAAGAAAAAATTACAATCGGATAAATCGGTAAGACAAATTTCTCATGAAAGCGAGCAAAATAAGTAAACATCCGCCGGTTAAACCACTTTCGAGAACTTTCCTGCGCCTCGACATAAATCAGAAAGAAAGATTCTTTTCCGCGAAACCTAACTTGTGCTACTAAGTCGCTTTCATGCCTTTCTCCTTCCGTGACATCGGTAAATACTTCTTTGTCTAAAAAAGTAATTGAGTCTGTGTCTAAATAATTCATTACTTCAGGAAAAAACAACTCAATAAATTCGACAAAAAAGGTGGAAATCAATTCCTTAAATAAGCGATCATGATCAACATTATTAGTCATGTAATATCATCTTAACTAATCTCATCGGTGAATGACTACCAGAAAATAACAACTCTTTGATTCTAACAAGTTTAAGGTTACTTGACAATACTTACGGTAAAAGTGGACATTAAATCAATAAAAGTTGACAAAAGTGTAGCGGGTTAGCTCACTCTTAGGATTATCCAGAAAACGGGTTTCTTTAAGAAACCCGTTTTCTATTATTTTAAAGAGGTTGAGAATATCCTCTCGTTGATAACCCTGTTCGTACAACCGTTTAGTGGCGTTGTCAAGTTTGAAGATGATGGCGCATCAGAGCAGACTTGAAAACGCTTTAACAGTAAGGCTCTCGTTGTGTCGCAATTCATTCTTCATATTCTGATCTGACAACGCCCGCTTCTTTGCGGGGGAGATAGGAGAATAAATAAAGGCAATCTCCTGACTCCTGACTCCTGATAACTGACTCCTGATAACTGACTCCTGATAACTGACTCCTGATAACTGATAACTGATAACTGATAACTGAAAAGTTCCGCTAATCTTTAGATAAATTGCCAGAAACATACCAAGTAAAACCACCGCCGATAACTGCCATAACTGCTAAAGCTAATAGTACCGGTCGGAGTCCGAATTGAGTTTCGGCGATACCCGCAACAGCTAAGGGTAAAGAGAGGGCAATATTAACGGCATTGTTTTCTAAACCAAAGACTTTACCGCGCATTTCGGGGGGTGTATCTGCCTGTAGGGTAGTTTGCATGGGAACCCCGACTAAAGCGGCAAAAATCCCTAATAAAGCGGTCATAGCGAAGGCTAAAATTAAACTCTTTGTTGCTAAAGATAAACCGATTAAAGCTGCCGCCATACCCAGAGAACCCCAGAGACTTAATTGGGTGTGGGAGAATTTTTGGCCCCAATAACCCAAAGTAATCGCACTAACTGCCATTCCTGCACCACAGGAGGCTAATAAAAAGCCGAATTGAGAAGCTTTTAACCCGGGTAGTTTTTCCGCCATACTGACGGCTAATACTGATAGAGCAGCAAAAATACAGAATAAGATGACTAATTGAATTAGGGCGTTACGAACTTTATGATTTTTGTTGAGGTAACGAATGCCGTCGCGGATATCTTCCCAAACATGGGGCTGTTCTGCGGTAGGAATAATATATTTTTCGCTAGTTCGCAGGATAATTAGAATTAAACCGGCAATTATATAAAAACCACCGACAATCATCACTTTGCCAATATCAAATTGTCCGGCTCTAGTGCCGAAAATGCTATCGGCAAAAGCTAATAGAGGTTCACCGATGGCAAAACCGATAATTAATACCGCCATGGTGGTTAAAGTGCTGAGGGAATTAGCGGGTAGAAGATGACGACGTTTTACTACTAATGCCAGGGTAGATTGTTCGGCGGGGGCAAAAAATTGGGTTAGGGTGGAGACAAGAAAAGTAATGACTAACAACAGGAAAAAACCGAAGGGTAAATTAAATTCTCCTTGTAGCCGGTAATGCCAATTTCTTAAACCGTCAGGCAACCAACCGAGGGGAACCGCTAAAGTTTGCTCGCGCACTAACCATAATAATAGGGGTATGACGAGGACAAAAGCCCCGCGTAAAAGGTTAGAAATAACTAAAACTTGTTTTTTTAACCATCTATCAACATATACACCCGCCACCGAACCCACTAACACCGCCGGAATTGTATTAGCAATCATTATCGCCGATACCCAGCCGCTAATCGATTGATCGGCTTCTTGGTAATGGGTGGCAATTAGGGAGATCATCAGGACTAAATAGAATTTATCCGCTAATTGGGAAAAAATTCCCCCCGCCCAGAGAATGAGAAAGCGCGGGTTTTTTAGCACTGGGGCAAAACCCTGACTAGGATTGGATTTGGGCGCACGTTTAGGCAAGCGGTTCATGGTTTCTGCGTCGGATTGCCTCGGTGAGGAATCGGAAGAATTAAAAACAGGAGTGGGGGAGGCGCTGGACGTAGCGTCGTCAGTTTCTGAGTCAAACAGTTGCATTATGATGATTTTTGCTATCTGTTTAAAATTCTAAGGGAGATAAACCCTCAACTAATGCCGAGGAGCGAAAAGTTTTTCCCAGATGATATTGAGTATAGCGACGCAGCAAACGATCGAGGTTAATCCAAGCTAGTTCTGAGGTAAGGTTTTCTTCTGGGGGAAAATCTGTTTTTCCTAGGCATTGCAGTAATTGCAGTTCTTGCCGCGTCAGTTTACTATCGATTTTGGGCGGGTTGATTGTTTCTGTTAGGGCAGCTAGATCTATTATTCCCCCTGCCTCGAAACTAAATCCTAGGCAATTGTCCCCAATTAAAGCTTTTCCCGTCAACAGGCAGTTATGGACTTGCGGCACTAAGCCGGCAATTATTAAGAAATGAAAAATTGCTTGACAAAGGTAGGGAAGTATGTATTCATTCTCGTCGAGGACTTCAATTCTGGCCAGATGGCTGCAGATTAATTCGTATAATTCCCTCTGGGGTTGTTCGCTCAGGGCGATCGCCAAAACCAGTTCACAGAGGTATTGACTAACGGTTAGTTTGGCGAGATTTTGACTTAATTTGGGATAAGATTCGATAGTTTCAGCTTGAACGACCTTATCTAGGGATTTTCCTGCGACTATCAACAGATTATTGACCACAAATAGTTCACTTCTACCTCGCAGGGAAGATTTATACTTGCGCGCACCTGGAGCGATGGCTCTAATTAAACCATACTCGGCGGTCAAAATAGTTAAGAGGCGATCGGCTTCTCCGAAGGCCATTCCTTGCAGATTGATTCCAGTAGCTTGATAGGTACGAGACATCATTTAGTAATTAGGGTTTGCCGAACAAGTTTGTTGGTGGGGACAGGGTGCGGGGTGTGGGGTGTAGGGTGTAGGGTTTTACCGATTTTGAGGGGGTCAATTACCTAATTTTCAGGGAAAAAGTCCCTGAATTTTCCCCCCGATCACTCCCATACCTGGTACTTTTTGATTGACAAAAGGTCTAAAAGTCTTACCCAACAAGGTTTTTAGATTTTTTCAGCAAACCCTAGCTAATTGTCTCCCCAAGAAGACTTGAGCTAATCACCAAGCAAAGAGGAATCAGTCATGACTATGGAGGTTAGCGGACTCGAACCGCTGACATCCTGCTTGCAAAGCAGGCGCTCTACCAACTGAGCTAAACCCCCGATCTGGTTTTTGAGACACTCTCGTTATTATAACCTATAGTGAAAAATATTACAAGTTAATTTTTCCCTTGCCTGCCATGTCTTATCTAGTCGCCACTTTTTACCAGTTTGTGGCTTTGTCAGATTATCGTCAAAAACAGCCAGAAATACAAAAATACTGCCAAGAAAGAGGAATTAAAGGAACTATTCTTCTGGCAGCCGAGGGGATTAACGCAACGATCGCCGGGAACCGTCAAGCGATCGCTGAAGTGATTAGTTGGTTAAAAACCGATACTCGTTTAGCTAATCTAGAGGTGAAAGAGTCTGTTTGTGATTATTTGCCCTTTCAACGCTTAAAAATTCGCTTAAAAAAGGAAATTGTGACTTTTGGTCAACCCAAGGCTAATCCTCTCGAAAACACAGGAATTTATCTCAAAACTGAAGAGTGGAACCAATTGCTGAAAGAGCCGGACGTGGTAGTGATCGATACTCGTAATAATTATGAAGTGGCGATCGGTACTTTTGCGGGAGCGCTTAACCCAGAAATCCAGCATTTTCGCCAATTTCCTGAGTATATTCAGGAAAATTTTGATAGTATTAACGATAAAAAAATAGCTCTTTTTTGTACGGGGGGAATTCGTTGTGAAAAGGCGGCAGCTTTTTTATTAAATCAAGGCTTTTCTCAAGTTTATCAGCTAGAGGGAGGTATTTTGAAATACTTAGAAGAAGTTAGTCCCGATCAGAGTCTTTGGCAAGGAGAATGTTTTGTTTTTGATCAAAGAGTGGCACTAACAGCTAATCTAGAGGTAGGACATTATGAAATGTGTCCCGCTTGCGGTCATCCCATCGATGAAAAAGATAAACAGTCCCCCAATTACCGAGCAGGAATATCTTGTCCCTATTGTAGTTAATCTTATCCTATTTAGTATCTGGTTACTTTTTTTTGCGGATTTGTGTACCAGAAATCATGTCATGAAGGGCGCGTTTTTTCTTTGTCCAGGCTGCCAGTAAAAAGCCCAAATATAAGGGAGCAGTGGAGAGATATTTTAGTAAGTAGCGGCGATTTGCTCTTGCAAAAGATATGCGTCGGCCTTGGCTATCGGTGACGGATAAATCAAAAAACATTTTACCAATAGTGGCTTTAAAAAGATATTCTAAGAAAACATAATATAACCATTTAATAACTATTCCTAAACCAAGAGCAGTCAGAATGGCAATATGTTCGTGAGTAAAGTTAATTTTGGCTTGAATATTATAGATAA
Organism: Microcystis sp. M20BS1; assembly: GCF_020245305.1. Taxonomy (NCBI): domain Bacteria; kingdom Bacillati; phylum Cyanobacteriota; class Cyanophyceae; order Chroococcales; family Microcystaceae; genus Microcystis; species Microcystis sp. M20BS1. Next base: position 8,994 of record NZ_JADBUZ010000178.1, read on the forward strand.
TTGCCGCTATAAATAAAGCAAAACCAAAAATTGTTGTTCCGGCTGCACTTAATCCTGCTGCATAGTAAACCCAGATTTCTTTGGGAATATCAAAGTTAAGATTTAAATCTTGAAAAGTTGACCATTGTTGTAAGCGAAAACAGATATAACCACCTAATAAAGCTGCGATAATAAAAACGATAAAAGAATCAATTAAAGAAGCTTTGAAACGGAGCCAAAACCCAGCATAACTGGGAGAAATTGCGGCGAGTAAAGAAATAAGTGCAGGATTGGGAATAGGAATAATTTTAGGTTTTTCAGGAGGAGAATTTTTAGTTTTTTTAGTTTGATGGGGATTGGCTTTAATATCGGTAATAATTTTTAGCAAAGTTTTGGTATCTTTCGGTCGATCAATAGGTTTTTCTGCCATTAAATTATCGATAAAATCTGCTAATCGAGAAGGGATATTTTGTGCATATTTACGCCAGTTAAATTCATTTGTATTAATATTATAAATTTTCGGGTCACTGGGTTCTTTACCGGTTAACAAAAAGACGAAAGTTTTGCCCAAAGCATAAAAGTCTGATTGGGGGACAGAGTGACCAAGAGATTGTTCAGGAGGAGCATATCCGGGGGTATAAATTCCCGTATTTTTGCCTCCTGCTAGGACGGTTTTAGTCACCTGTCGCGCTGCCCCAAAATCAATTAAAACTAATTGACCATCGGGTTTTAAGATAATATTAGAGGGTTTGATATCACGATGATAGAATTTATGTTTATGAACTTCATGGAGAATATTAGCCAACTGACTTAACCAATCCAAAGCGAGATTATAATCAATCGGTTTAAATCCTCTTTGTTTTTGATGTTCTTCTAAGTCAATACCAGCAATTTTCTCCATGACTAAACAGTGTAAAGCAGTTTGACTCTCCCGGGGATGATAAATAAAATAGTTTTCTCCTTTGGGAATACCAGGGTGATTTAATTGTTTTAAAAGATTGGCTTCCTGTTGAAATAAATCAATAGCTTTGCTAGAATCGTAGGTAAGAACTTTTAACACTTTAGGTATTTTACGTTCATCTATCACTTCATAGGTATTACCGAATCCACCTTTGGCACTCAATAAATTTGTGACTCGATATTTACCATTTAAAAGCAAGTCGGAACCACAGGATTGACAGTAACGACTCTCCGTGATACTTTTCGGTTTGGGACAATGAGGATTAATACAAAAACTCATAGATTTTATTGGTAGAGTAAAAAATAAACTTGATGATAACAATATTCCTTGATATATTTAAGGTTTATTACCAAGAAAAAAGCCGCGCAATCCCAAAGTTACCACGGCACTTAAAAAAGCCACAACCATGGGAATAATCAGAGATTTAAACCCTTTCAAGTCCGCAATATCTTTAACTAGAATTGCATAACCATCTTCGACTTTTTCCAGTCGTTTATCCATTGTTTCAAATTTCTGATCAAGAGTTTTAATATCTCCTTTGATTTCTGTGACTTCCACCTTTAAATCATTAACATCTTTTTGGAGATTGTCGATTTTCTGATCCATATCTCTTTGGAGATTGTCGATTTTCTGATTCACATCTCTTTGGAGATTGTCGATTTTACTCTCGATCCTTGTCAGGACAGATTCAAGGGAATAGGTAACGGTTTCGCTAGTTTGTGTCATAATTAAAACCCTCTTACAGATAACTACTTTATTGAAATAAAAAATTAAGGTTTATTACCAAGAAAAAAGCCGCGCAATCCCAAAGTTACCACGGCACTTAAAAAAGCTACAACCATGGGGATAATCAGGGATTTAAACCCTTTCAAGTCCGCAATATCTTTAACTAGAATTGCATAACTAGATTCGACTTTTTCCAGTCGTTTATCCATTGTTTCGACTTTCTGATCAAGATTTTTAATATCTCCCTTGATTTCTGTGACTTCCACCTTTAAATCATTCACATCTTGTTGGAGACTGTCAAATTTTTGATTAACATCTTTTTGGAGACTGTCAAATTTTTGATCCATAGCCCTTTGGAGATTGTCGATTTTCTCATCTACATCTCTTTGAAGACTGTCAATTTTCTGATCCATATCTCTTTGGAGACTGTCAAATTTTTGATTAACATCTCTTTGGAGAGAGTCAATTTTCTGATTAACCTCTTTAATGCTATCTTTAATTTCTTTCAGGACAGATTCGAGAGAATAGGTAACGGTTTCGCCAGTTTGTGTCATAATTAACAACCTCTTACAAATAACTACTTTCTTGACATAAAAAATTAAGGTTTATTACCAAGAAAAAAGCCGCGCAATCCTAAAGTTACCACGGCACTTAAAAAAGCTACGACCATGGGGATAATCAGGGATTTAAACCCTTTTAAGTCCGCAATATCTTTAACTAGGATTGCATAACTATCTTCAACTTTTTCCAGTCGTTTATCTATTCTTTCGACTTTCTGGTCAAGAGTTTTAATATCTCCCTTGGTTTCTGTGACTTCCACCTTTAAATCATTAACGTCTTTTTGGAGACTGTCAAATTTTTGATTCATATCTTTTTGAAGACTGTCAAATTTTTGATCCATATCTCTTTGGAGACTGTCAAATTTTTGATCCATATCTCTTTGGAGACTGTCAATTTTCTGATTAACATCTCTTTGGAGATTGTCAATTTTCTGATCCATATGTCTTTGGAGACTGTCAAATTTTTGATTAACATCTCTTTGGAGATTGTCGATTTTACTCTCGATCCTTGTTAGGACAGATTCGAGAGAATAGGTAACGGTTTCGCTAGTTTGTGTCATAATTAACAACCTCTGGTCGATAAGGCCAAATATAATTAGGTTATACTGAAAAAGTTTGGCGTTGGTGTGGGGTTTTACCCATTTTCAGGGAAAAAGTCCCTGAATTTTCCCTCTGATCACTCCAATGGCCGGCACTGTTTGATTTGAAAAAAGCCTAAAGATATTATCCAACAAAGTTTTTAGATTTATTCAGCCAGCCCTAAGTATTCCCCTATTGCCTATTGCTAGGGACTAAGGACGATTACGCTACCGAAAAAATTCCATTGTGGCCAGAGATCGATCATGGTAATTTAAGAAAGCGATCGGGGAACTCTAACAGGGAAGATCCCGACCCTAACCAGGGAGTGACTGTTTAACCGTCTGTCCTATGTACAAGTCTATTACTGTTTTAACGCTGCTGACGGGAATTATCGCCGTTGACGTGGTTTTTGCTCAATCCACTGTTAATCTTCCCATCACAGTTCAACAGGGAGAATCCTACGAAGCATTATTGACTAGAGCATCGCAATTAGCCGAGAAAACTATCATCAGTCGTTTTAATCAACAACAGGGTATTAATAAAATTGATTTATTGATAACGGCCGAAAAATCAGGGGCGATCGCACCTCTCCTCTCGGTGAAGGTATCCCGTCAAGATTGGTTTGGTCATCCCAATATTCAACGCTGGAGAAATGTTTTTCCCTTTGGCAAAGCTCTCCTCGGTTTTAGCTCTCCCGCACCCGTCGTCACTCCGAAAAGTCCCCCCGTTGCCGTTAATCCCAGTCCATCTCCAGCAGCATCTCCCGGCGCTACCACTCCTCCTCCTCCCCCTACTTTACTCTTCGAGGATGAGCCGAATAATGCTCCCCCAATCCCCATTCCTAACCAAAGATTAACCACTCCAGCTAATCGTTAATTGATAGGAAAAGGACGGGCTTTCGGAAGATATATTGACTTTTAAGTAGCAAAACGGGGCTGAAACCAGTCTAGGGGAAAAATATCATCTTCTTGGGCGGTTTCTGTCCAACCAGTGACACTCTCAAAACAAGTCCCCGTCAAGTTAGCACCCCTCAAGTCCGCTCCCTGTAGATTTACCTGTTGTAAACGCGCTCCCGCTAGATTAGCACCCGCTAAATTGGCCCCGTGTAAATCACTACCCGTCAGACGTGCCTCACTAAAATTAGCCCTTTCTAAATTGGCCCCTTGAAAGTCCACCTCTTTCAGAAAAGAGCCCCTAAAATTGGCTTCCCTTGCGGAAATCTGACGACATTTAGCCCCACTTAACCGCGCTTCCTGCAAATTGGCCCAATTGAGATTGACTTTATCTAGGGTTGCCTCCAAGAGATTAACTAAGTATAAATTCGCCCCGCATAAATTCGCCCCGCATAAATTCGCTCCCCGGAGATTAGCATGGGAAAGATCCGCCCCACTTAAGCGCGAGTTACGCAGGTTTGCCTGTACCATAAAGGCCCCGGTGAGATTGGCTTTGGTTAAGTCCGCTTCCACTAATTGCGCTTGACTTAATTTGGCATAGGTTAAATTCGCCCAATTCAAACTCGCTCCCCGCAGATTTGATTTAGTCAAAAAAGAGCGACTCAAATTAGTTCCGCGCAAATTGGCCGCAGCAAAATTGACAGCGATTAGAGTCACTTGTTGTAGATCTAGACTCATCAAGTCAATGGCTAAAAAATCCCGGTCTCCTTGTTCGTAGAGTCTTAGTAACTGATTAACTTTCATCTCCCTTCTTCTACTTATAAGATGGTGGTTAAGAAGTAATCAACAAAAGCACCTAAAAACTTTGTCCGATAACTCACTCTGCTTTTAGATGAGCAATTTACGATGCCCTCCTTTGAGTTTATGTAAAGTTTTTTTTCGATTTTTTAAGAGAAGATAACGCGAACAGCAAGTTAATTTTCATCATAGTTAAGTAGCTTGGCTAAAACAGTTGGACTGGTTTTTCCAATTCTACCCCAGTCCATAGGGTAATTAGTATCTAACACTACTCTTGTTAAAAAACTTATCTATTGTTTAAATAGGAGACTCCGAGACAGGAGACAGGAGATTATTTTTATTTATTCTTTCCACACCCTACACCCCACACCCTACACCCCACACCCCACACCCCACACCCCACACCCTGCTAACCCGCTAATTCCCTACTCTAAAGCGTAGATACGACCATCCATGAGCAGACGGGTGATCCCTTTCGCTTCCAGTTGAGCGTGAGCTTTTTCGATCAGGCGACCGTCGGGAACTTTAATCACTTTTTCCTTGCGCTTGGAGAAACGACGAGCGATGCGATGACTTTCAAAGATGGGGAGAGTGCGCTGCTGGATTTCCTGAGGGGGAACCTTACCCAATTCGGCAAAATCCTTGAGGGGACGGGTGATTAATTCGGCAGCACGATCGATGACCAAGTAACAGGTTTTGGGAAAAGCCGCCGCCGAGAGGGGTAAGATCTGTAATTGGGCGGTTTTAACGATAGTCGGGCCTAAATAGCTGTCCGCTAGTTCCCCCTCCTCCTCATCTTCATCCTCATCCTCCTCTTCATCCCAATCCTCGTCAAGCTCATCTTCTTCCTCCTCTTCCTCGATAGCTTCGACGAAAAACTCGCTTAAATTAGCGGTTTCTAGGGTCTTATCGCCATTAATTTCTGTATCTTCTGGATTATCTGCTTCTGGCGGGTAAACGGTATCCATTAACAGGGTTAATTGTTCCACAGAAGCGATCGGTGGCTCAAAAGCCTGCTCATCCTTAGCTGCGATTTGGGCTGCCCGAACACTAATCACCTCGATCGCTTTTTCTGGTAGATCCGCTGCTGGCTCCTCCTCCTCAAGGCCGCGACCATTGCGGGCCAAGCGTTTTTTCTGGATTAACTGCTCGTATTCCTCGCCAGAAAAAGAATTTTTGAGAAAACGACTGACCGTAGAACTACTCACTCCATAACGCTCGGCTAAGGTGGAAGTGGTGGCCTCCGTTTCCCGATAAAGCTTAAGAATTTCTTTTTTCGTGGCATCAGTCAGTTTTCTTGGACTCATATTACTTATATAGTTATTTTTTAAGCGATAGGATTTTGCCGATGGCTAGTCAGGGGAGGCTGTTGTCCTTGAGCGGATGTACTCTTAATCATAAAACGCTCTAGCCAATTAAAACTAAGCAATTCGTTTTCTAGTCCCTGTTCTAGTCTATCCTTGACTTCTGTTTCTCACCACTACTCAAGATTAAAAAATTGACGATGATATCCAGTGCTGCTAGTCAAAAAGCCTTATTAGTTCTGGCCGATGGTACAGTTTACGAGGGTTATTCCTTCGGCTCCAAGGGAACCACCGTCGGCGAAGTTGTCTTTAACACGGGGATGACCGGTTATCAGGAAGTCCTCACCGATCCCAGTTATGCTGGTCAAATCGTCACTTTTACCTATCCAGAATTGGGAAATACGGGGGTTAACCCCGAGGATGAGGAGTCAATTCGTCCCCAGGTGAAAGGAGCGATCGCCAAAAACATCTGCCACCGGCCCAGTAATTGGCGTTCTAGCCAATCTCTACCGGATTATCTGGCCGCTCATCATGTTATTGGCATCTATGGCATCGATACCCGGTCCCTGACCCGCAAAATTCGCTCGGTTGGGGCGATGAATGGGGCAATTTCCACGGAAATACTCGATTATCACGATTTACTGCGGCTGGTGCAGGCGGCCCCCAGTATGGCGGGATTAAATCTCGTCAAAGAAGTAACCACCAAGGAAGTGTACGAATGGACGACTCCCACTCCGTCCGCCTGGGAATTTGCGCCAATTGATAGCGATCAAGAACCGTTAACGGTGGTGGCGATCGATTTTGGCATCAAACGCAATATTCTCCGGCGTTTAGCCAGCTACGGTTGTCGGGTGATCGTGGTTCCCGCTGACACTCCCCCGGAAAAAATCGCCGCCTATAATCCCGATGGTATTTTCTTTTCTAACGGACCGGGAGATCCAGCGGCTGTCACCGAAGGTATTGCCCTAGCCAAGCAACTTTTGCAAGGGGAAAAACCCACTTTTGGCATCTGTATGGGTCATCAAATTTTAGGCCTATCCCTAGGGGCAGAAACCTTTAAACTGAAATTTGGCCATCGCGGGTTAAATCAACCCTGTGGACTGCAGCAACAGGTGGAAATTACCAGTCAGAATCACGGTTTTGCCGTGCAGGAAGCCTCTTTAAATCCGCAAGTGGAGATTACCCATCTCAACCTCAATGATCGCACCGTAGCGGGTTTAAAACACAAGTCCTTGCCCTTTTTCTCGGTGCAATACCACCCCGAAGCCAGTCCTGGCCCCCACGATGCCGATTATCTGTTTGGCAAATTTGTTGATTTAATGCGGCAAGCAAAAAAGGATCGGGCGTAAATTTTTAGGATATACTAGGGTTTTGATTTTTACGGCTCTAGAGCTAGGAGGCGATTATTCCAGAAGCAATTAACTTGACTGTCAGCTTGCGAGGCACCCGCGAGGTCAGAGATAAGTACCAAATTTTCCGTTTGACGGGTCTTTTAGATGCCTTTTCCGAACCGACTTTTTGTAAGGTGATCGAAGGCTATGTGGAGCAGGGTCCTAAGGATGTGATTATTAGCCTGGCTCAGATTGATTTTATCGATAGCTCCGGTTTAGGGGCTTTGGTAAAATTGGTGAAAAAGGCCAAAACCGAAGGGGGCAGTTTACAAATTGTTACCAATGCGCGGGTAACTCAAACCGTAAAACTGGTGCGATTGGAGAAGTTTTTTTCCCTGCGATCCACCCTGGAAGCGGCGATCGAATATCTAGAAAAAGCGTAAATCGTGGAATCTCCTCTCGAAAAACTTCGCTTACAGGTCAGTGGCCAGGGTTCACCAATCCTAGAGGGTCTTGACCGATTATCGCCCGCTTCTCTGGCCTATCTGGGGGATGCTGTTTATGAATTATACATCCGCACCTATTATTTACTGCCGCCCCAGCGTCTGGGAGACTATCACGCTCAGGTGGTGGGCAAAGTCAGGGCCGAACAACAGGCTTTAGATTTAGCGCAACTGCAGCCCTATCTGACGGACCAAGAAAAAGAAATTCTGCGCCGGGGACGCAATGCGGTCACGGGAAAACGTCGTCGTCTGACAGCCCAAGTCTATCAGCAGGCCAGCAGTTTAGAAACCCTGTTCGGCTATCTTTATCTACAAGACCCCTCAAGATTACATCAACTATTAGAAAAACTAGAATTATAGCCCTCAGGTATTTTACGAAAAGCATTCCCAAATGCGTTTAACTGCTATGGGATAGAGAGGTGCGTAGTTCACCCAAGGAGAATTAATCTCTCGAAGTAAAAGTGAAGGGAATTTCTGCAATGGAATTGAGTCTGTCTATATTTGACTATACTTTTACTAACTATTATTCCCGACCCCCTTTTATTAATCCATGCAATCATGAGCGATCGACCATTTCGTAGCAAGTCCGATAATAGTAATTTTCGCCGGCCCTCGCGGTCAAAAACTGGGCCAATTCTGGCTAAATCCCCGACAGTAACTCCAGAAAACCAAGAAGCTGATGATCTGCTCTACGGTCGCCGGGTGGTTTTAACGGCCATGGAGGAGGAGCGCCAACTGAATCGGATTTGGGTAGTCAATCGACTCCGTTACGATCCCCGTTATCATACCCTTTTGGAAAAAGCCAAAGCCAACGGCACGGTAATTGATGAGGTGGACGATCTCCGTCTCGATCAGATTACCAGTAAGGCCAATCATCAGGGGATCGCCGCCCAAATGTCTCCCTATGAGTATATCGAATTAGCCGATCTGATCGAAAAAGCTAAGGGCAAAAGTCGCCACCCCGTCATCGTCATCGCTGAAGGTATTACGGATCCCCATAACCTTGGGGCAATCATTCGCACCGCCGAAGCTATGGGTTGTCAGGGGGTAGTTATTCCCCAACGTCGCGCCGCTGGGGTGACATCGACGGTGATGAAAGTGGCGGCGGGGGCCCTGGAATATTTACCCGTCGCTAGGGTGGTTAATCTCAATCGTGCTTTAGAGGAATTAAAAGCGGCCGGTTTTTGGCTCTACGGCACGGCGGCAAAAACTGGTAAATCTTTACACACAATCAATTTAACGGGTGCGATAGGATTGGTGGTAGGTTCGGAGGGAGAGGGTTTGAGTCTGTTGGCCCAAAAGTCCTGCGATGAGTTGGTATCTATCCCCTTGGCAGGCAAAACCCCCAGTCTCAATGCTTCGGTGGCGGCGGCTATGGCTCTTTACGAGGTTTACCGGCAACGCTGGCAAAATTCCCCCGACTGAAAATCTGTATTTTTCGACACTCCCAATAGCCAAAAGGAGAAAGTATAAATAGAATAGGAAGGAAGTTTGCGAAATGTAAACAAACGTAACAAAACCACCAGAGTAGATTTAGATGGGGAACGAAATGAAAGAATTTTTGATTAGCTTACTCGAAAGGTTCGGATTAGCCTACTGGGTCGAGATTAAAACCGACTATCCCAGATGTACTTATTATTTTGGTCCTTTTCTCGCTAAAGACGAGGCTGAAGTCGCTCAAGCTGGTTACGAAGAAGATTTGAAAACAGAAGGAGCGCAGGGGATTAAATTGCATATAAAACGTTGTAAACCCGAAGATTTAACTATTTTTGAGGAAAAGGAAGAAGGTAAGCTCCTCAATCCCTTAAAGGTCTTACGCAGTCAAGTTTCTTAACAATTTCCAGTGATCGGTAATCAGTGATCAGCTTCTGAAGGCAACAGGCAACAGGCAAAAGGCAAAAGGCTCCAAGAAAGGATTCGGCGATTCTCCTACCGAAAAAGAAGGCTAGAAACTAAGTAGAGCTTGCTGAATAAATGTGAAATATAGACGAGGTAAGGGTTTTAGGGTTCTGTTTCGCTCCCACAGGTGCAAGATTTTGAGAGAATCGTGGTTCAAAACCTGGCCTCTTCATCGGCCCGCGTCCTGTAGGGGCGAAGCATTCGGGCAATAACCTATCGGTGAAACCCTAGATATTCTATCCGAATGCTTCGCCCCTACTTTTTGCCGCAAACCCTAAATATCAATGGGAGCGATTTAAAAAACAGCTATATTCTGCTTCTGTCAGTCTTCCCGCTTCGTAGAGAGTATCGGTAATTTCTGCTAGGGTTAAAACCGAATAAGGTTGATAACCATGGCTACGAAGTTTATCTTTAACAGGGCCACCATGGTCGATAAAAACCACAATATCATTAACTAATAATCCCGCCGATTTAATCTTTTCTGCCCCCTCGATCGCACTTTTGCCAGAAATTAAAATATCGTCCACTACTACCACGGTTTCCCCCACTTGAAAATTACCTTCAATTACTCTTCTTGTGCCGTGAGCTTTTACTTCTTTGCGGGGGAAAATCATCGGATGATTTAATAATAAAGATAAACCCGTAGCTGTAGGTAAAGAACCGTAGGGGATACCAGAAATGCGGTCAAATGTCAAGGTTTTTAATATTTCTCCATAGGCTTCAATTACCTGCTGAAAAATATTAGGATTAGAGATAATTTTTCTCAGATCGATATAATAGGAAAAAGTTTCTCCCGATGCTTGCACATAGTCGCCAAACATCAAGCAGCCAATATCAAATAATTGTAGAATTAAATCCTGATGAGGATGTTGTTTTAAAAGACAAACGTTAGCAGTCCAAGTATCATCTTGGCTCGATTCTTGCTGGTGATTTTGTTGAATTTTGTTGACTTCCTCTCGTAAATCCTTGACTTTTGCCCCCAAATCGGGTTGAGATAAAAAGTCTTGGGGTACAGGAATTAATAAACCCTCGCCATGACTATTTAAACCCACAGTAATTAACTCGGAGAATTGACTTTTTTCTTCCCAAATACTGCGTAATAAAATCAATCTTTCGGGAGCAAAATTGCGAATCCTTTTCAATATCTCTGGTTGAGTAGTTCCCACTTCTAAAAATACTTGTTCGGGAGTTCCCCAAGTGCAAGCTTCTTTGACAACTTGCAGATAAAAAGGATTATCGCGACTGGGGAATTCTTGCAGATTAATCGCGCCTTGATTGGAAGTATGACAGAGGATAAAAGCGCCATGCTCGGGGTAAACTAAAAAAGGAGCAACGTGATCCTGTCCGGAGTAGGGATTGAGAGTAACCGCGTCCACCTGCCAAGTTTTAAAGATAGTCTCGGCTAAAATACTGCTAGTATTAATATCGCCGTGTTTAGCATCCAAAATGACCGGGATATGAGGGGGAATTGCCGTTAAAATTCGCTGTAATAATTCTAACCCTGCCGCTCCCAAAGCTTGATAAAAGCCTAAAGTTGGTTTGTAGGCACAGACAAAAGGGGCAGTTTCATCGATAATAAACTTGAGCCACTGTTCTAAATTAACGATTAATTCTCCCGGGGTGGAGGGCATCATTTCGGGGTTAGCATCTAAACCGAGGACAAGTAGAGTCTGGTTTTGACTAATGGCGTGGTTTAACTTTTGAAAAAAATTCATCGGTTCTAATCTCAGGATTCTGGATTAGTTTCTAATTTTACACTATTTGGCCGAAAAATAGGCTGTAAAATTGTCTTGTGCAGACTTTTTCTGGTGTCAGCGTCAAGGAATTTCTTTTGTAAGGGTTGCCATTCTTGCCATTTTTGGTGACGGATATTTCGGAAAATTTCGAGTAAGGTGGGCATTTCCTTGGCGAGACAATTGGGGAAAATTTGGCTAAGAAAATCCGAGAGAACACAACAATCCTGCATTTCTCCGAGAATACTTTGAAGGTTTTTAATATCTTCTAGGTACTCTTGATATTTGTCGCCATAAAACTGAGTGAATAACTCCATATTATAGCGGGAACGCTTGGCTTCTTTGCGAAGATCATGCAGTAATAATCCTTCCTTTTCCAATAAGTCATCAATTTCTTGACTAGAAAACTCTCTTACTTTTTGATCTTCCTCTAAATTTACCCCAACTAACCAGCCTTCGTGCAGTAAAAAGCGACTCGCTTGCGGTAATAATAAGTCTGGTAAAACCGTGGCAATATCTAATTTTCCTATCGGTTGATAGGTGGGATTATCCAACCAACTGGCAAAATCTGCCTTAAAATTGAGAAATTTATCGGACTTTAACAGCTTTTCTACCTTAGCAAATGCCTTTTTTCTTTGTTGTTCGAGAACTTGTAAAACTTTCTTTAGTAAATCCTGTTCTTTCGGGGGCAAAATTGGCTGATAATGACCGATAAAAGCCTCTTTTAACACATCTAAATCCCGCAATTCTCCTAAAATTCTGCCCAGATTACCCACCCGTTTTTGATCGGCAGATTTCGGCATGGTTAAAGCGGGTGCAAAACCAGTTAAAGTACTGCGAAGACGGCGCATTCCCACACGAATTTGATGTAATTCTTCCGTATCCTGATCGAGTAAAACCCCAGCTTCGTGTCTAAGAACTTTATGAAAATGTTTATCAATACCGATATAGGCCCAATCGGCAACAGTTTTAGCCCGAGGATTAAATTTGTTAGTCATTGGTCTTTAGGGAGGAAATAATGTCAAGATGGTGATAGAATCTTTAAATCAAGACTGGAACTAATAGATACTATTTATTCTATACAATAGGATGAAGCAGCCGCTTTAAGGGAAGTTTATGGATAGTTTTTGGCTAGATTATGGGGGGGAAATCGCTTTTCGCACAGGAGAGCATCTTTTCTTGACGGGAATAGCCATGGCTATGGGTAGCTTAATCGGGATTCCTCTAGGTATTTTAATTAGTCGTCAAGCTATTCTCGCCCCACCGATTATAGCGATCGTTAACACCCTACAGACTATCCCCAGTTTAGCCCTATTTGGTTTTTTAATTTCCGTGCCTTTTTTGGGAGGAATCGGCAAAATTCCCGCTATTGTTGCCCTAACTCTCTATACTTTACTGCCAATTGTTTTAAATACCTATCTGGGCATCAAAAAAGTTGATCCCGAATTAAAATTAGCCGGGTTATCCCTAGGCATGACCGACGGTCAAATCCTGCGCTATATCGAATTACCCTTGGCAGGGGCGACAATTTTGGCAGGAGTGAGAATTGCCACGGTGATTGCTATCGGTGTAGCTACGATCGCAGCCGCCATTGGTGGCGGTGGTTTGGGAGTGTTTATTTTTCGCGGTATTGCCACGGTCAACAATCAGTTAATTTTGGCGGGGGCAATTCCTGCCGCTTTTTTAGCCCTTGTTGCCGATTGGAGTCTCGGTCGGCTAGAAAAGACCTTTTCCCCTTCGCAACGTCCGAAAAAGCCCTCTAAATGGCAATGGGGCTTAGGTTTAATTGGGTTGGCCTTGCTATCTTTCCTCTTGACTCAAATTTTCCATTCATCCCCCGGCACAGTGGTGATCGGTTCCAAAAATTTTACCGAACAGGTGATTTTAGGGGAAATTTTGGCACAGGAAATCGAAAAAGAGACGAATTTACGGGTTGAACGTCAATTTAATCTCGGTGGTACTCTGATCTGTCATGAAGCGGTGAAAGCGGGTAAAATCGACGGTTATGTGGAGTATTCTGGCACGGCTTTCACGGGAATTTTACAGGAAAAACCCCTGAACGATGCCCGATTAGTCTTTGAAAAGCTGCAAGAGATTTATCCAGAAAAATTTAATCTAGAAGTCTTTCCCAGTTTAGGATTCGAGAATACTTTCGCCATTGTTATCCGGGGAGAAACCGCCAGTCAATACAATCTTAAAACTCTCTCGCAGGTGGCTAAATATACCCCCAATTGGCAAGCGGGTTTTGGTTATGAATTTTTGGAAAGGGAAGACGGTTACAAGGGATTAGCAAAGACCTACGGCCTAACTTTTGCCCAACCCCCGAAAGTGATGGATTTAGGGTTAATGTACCGCGCTTTAGCCGAAAAACAGGTGGATTTAGTGGCGGGAAATTCCACCGATGGCTTAATTCCCGTGCTAGATTTAGTCATCCTAGAAGATGATCAACGCTATTTTCCTCCCTACGAAGCGGTACCGATTTTTAACCGGGATAGTTTGCAAAAATATCCGCAATTGCGACAGGTTTTAGCCAAACTCACTGGCAAAATTACCTCCAGCACTATGCAGAAATTAAACTATCAGGTGGATGGCCGCAATCGCAAAGTAGAGGAAGTGGTTAAAGAATTTCTAGTCTCCCTCTCTTAACCATTTAGTCACTCCCCCGGGTTGGTCGATTAAACTAATGCCTTGGGCTTTTAATTCTGCACGAATGCGATCGCTTTCGGCGTAATTTTTCGCTTTTTTTGCCTCTGTCCGTTGTTGGATGAGATTTTCGATATCCGCTGCACTAATTCCCTCAGAAACAGGGGTTTCTCCCTGGTCAGCGGCAATTTCTAAGCCCAAAACCCTAGACAATTTCACCAAAGTATGCCATTTTACCGCTAATTGGGCCAGATTGCTGTCTGTCTTACCCGCATGGGTTAAATTATTACCCTCCTTGCGTAATTCCTTAGCGATTTCAAATAACACTGCTAAACCACCGGCAAAGTTAAAATCGTGATTTACCGCCTCTTGAAAGCGATTTTCTAGCTCTTGGTCGGTAATTCTGGGATTATCGGGCGGAAGATGCTTATAACCAAAGGATAAACCCTCTTGTAAAGTATGCCAGCCATTAGTGGCCGCCTGCAATCCCTCATCGGAAAAATCGATCGGTTTGCGGTATTGGGCGCCTAAAATTAATAATCTCACGGCTAAGGGGTCATATTTTGCCAATAACTCGCGAATAGTGATGAAATTACCGAGGGATTTCGACATTTTTTCCCCGGCCACCTTAACCATGCCATTATGTAACCAATAGTGGGCTAGAGGTTTACCCGTAGCCGCTTCACTTTGGGCAATTTCGTTTTCGTGGTGGGGAAAAATCAGATCACTTCCCCCCACATGAATATCGATAGTTTCTCCCAATTGTTCTTTAACCATGGCCGAACATTCAATATGCCAGCCCGGACGACCTTGGCCCCAGGGAGAATCCCAACTAGGTTCCCCCGGTTTTGCCCCCTTCCAGAGGGCAAAATCAAAGGGGTCTTGTTTTTTAATTGCTTCCGGGTCGTCGGTTTCTACCCGGCCGCTGGCGCCAGCTTGCAGATCATCCAGTTTTCGCCCCGATAGTTTGCCATAATCAGAAAAACGACGGACGGAGTAGTAAACATCGCCATCGCTGGGGTAAGCATAGCCTTTTTGTTCTAATTCATAGACTAGGCGCTTGATACCGTCGAGGGTATGAGTGGCCCGGGGATAAGCGTCCGCCGGTCTGACTCCTAATTTTGCCATATCCTCAAAGTAGGCCTCGATAAATTTCTCGGCTACGGCTGCCATGGTGGTATGTTCATTTTTAGCCCGATTGAGAATTTTATCGTCAATATCGGTGAAATTCTGAATATAGCGCACTTTATAACCGAGATACTCCAAATAACGCCGCACCACATCCCAAACCACACAGGTACGCGCATGACCCAAATGGCAATAATCATAGACGGTAATGCCGCAGCAATACATGGAGACAATGCCGGGGATGAGGGGGGTAAAGGGTTCTTCGCGACGACTGAGGGTGTTGTAGAGGATTAAGGTCATGGAGGGGGAATTTTTTTTCTGGGGAAAAAGGCTAGTCCAATTTTATAGCAGTTATCAGTGATCAGTTATCAGTTACCGCTAACCACTTTCCCCGTTCCCTGAATTTCGTTACTATACTTTGTGTTTTTTGTCAAGAGGTTTTTAGGGTTTTAGTAAAGATATGACGGTAAGATTCGAGGAGATAGGACTGTTTTGATGACAACTATTATTGATAGAATCGATAGAATAACGAGAGGAAAGCTTGATTGTTTGCCTTAACCGACAATTTTTATTGTTAATCAACTTTGACCAGACCATCATCATGAATGAACCACCTAATAGCGCTGGCGATGAAATCCAATTACCCCGGGGAGAAAGAGTTGACCAGCTAAGACATCTGATCGAAACCCTACGCATTGCCGATGAAGTGGCCAATCGCGGTTATTTGATTACCAGCGCCGAAGTGGCCGATTTAATGGATATTAATCCAGGGGCCGTTACCAGTCGCGGCGACCATTGGCCGTGGCGAAATTGGGTAATCTCCCGGGTCAGACGCGAGGGAAACCAAATTCTTTGGCAATTGGAAAAAGTCGATTAGGGTTAATTGCAACCATCAGTTAATTTCTCTCTTAACTTTTGTCAATTAGCAATTAGGGTTTGCTAAATAAATCTAAAAACCTTGTTGGGTAAGACTTTTAGACTTTTGGTCAATCAAAAAGTCCCAGAGCTGGGAGGGATCGGGGGGAAAATTCTGGGACTTTTTCCCTGAAAATTAGGTAATTTACCAGATGAAAATGGGTAAAAACCTACACCCCACACCCCACACCCCACACCCTGTCCCCACGAAAAACTTTTTCAGCAAACCCTAATTATTTCGTCATTTTCCCCCAGCAGATGACGCGCAAAACGTCGAGCTAGGGGCGGAGCCGATACAAGTGTACTGGTAAAACCAGAAAATACCTGCAATCCCACTTTATCGGCGATCGCTCCCACCAGAGGCCGTCCCGAGGGGGCAAAGGCCACTAGGCAATGATGACAGCTGCCGGGGAGAGAGGCTAAAGAGGGCAGCAATGTCCCCACGGCGGCGCGTATTGCTTTTTCCCCCGTCAGAGGGTTTAAACTCGCATCTGGATCGGTGATAATGGCGCTAATTTGCCCTAGATAAAGGCTTTGATCCCGGAATTGTACCGCCCCCGTTTCTAAAACACTGGCAATTATTTCTGGGGTTTCTCTCTGCCAAATGCCCTGCTTTTCTAGTTGGGTGATTTTTTGCTCTAATAGCAATCTGGCAGGAATTGCGGGCATAACTAGGGTGTTTAATTTGATCTCAGTGGGGGGAATTTTGATCACCTGGGCATGGGTAAAATAGACGGGAGCAGCAATACCGGATTTTTGCAGTAAAGACCGGGTTAATCCCCCCGCACAGACGATAGTTTCCCCGGCAGAATAATTATTTTTAGGAGTTTTTACGCCGGTAATTCTCGATGCAGTTTCAATTAATTCGATGACAGCTTCCCGAATAATCGTGCCTCCCAGACGCAGAAAAGCTTGTTGATAGGCAAGATTAGTTTTTTCGGCGTTGATGTGACCGTGGGGCAGTCGTAAAGCTCCGGAGATAGCAGCGGGATTTAATAGGGGTTCTAAAGCGATCGCTGCTTGCGGATCGAGAATTTCGGGAGTAATAGCAAAGATAGCAAATTTTTCGGCCACAGTGACCGGATCATCTTCGGGGTTAACGGTGAGAATTAACTCTATGTCCCGGTATTCGTTATCTATGCCCAATTCCTGGGATAAATTGCGCTGAATTTCTCGACCTTCTTGATATAATTTTCTCTCGATTTCTGTGGTGGCCGACCAATAGGCTAAACCCCCGTAACTGTAGAAAGTGGCATTGAGGGGATGGGTTTCTTTTTCTAATAAAAGGACTCGACTGCCTAGGTTAGCTAGTTCGTAGCTTAAAACGGAACCGGTGATACCACCACCGATAATTATGTAATCATAAGTTGTGGTCATAATTGGGCTAATTTTTTCTCAATTAATCTATTCTATCATTATACTTGCTCAGTTCCCTAGTTCTGATTTGATCAATAATTGCTATAATTAGAGAAAAAGTTCAAAGCGAGACAGGATAACTATGCAACAGCTAGAAACTAGGGGGATAACTGACTCATGGATTAAAGGTAGTTGGGAAGAATACTTAGAAGCAATTAAAAACTTCCCAGAGAATCAAGGAAAAAGTTATTATTACAATGGCTATTATCGATTAGAAATGACTCCTATTGGATTTGAACACGCTAGAGATCATCATGTTGTCTTTTTGGGGGTGAGTCTCTACGCTATCCTCAAAGAAATTCCTTTTCAAGGACTCCCCACTTGTTCTTATCGCAAAAGAGGAATTAGAGAAGTGCAGCCAGATATATCTTACTATCTAGGAGAGAAAGCGAATCTGATACCAAATGGGACTTCGATTATTGATTTAAATCAGTATCCTCCACCAGATTTAGTCATTGAAATCTCAAAATCTACCTTCAATGATGACTTAGGTAATAAACGCTTACTCTACGAAGAATTAGGAGTTAGTGAATACTGGAGTGTTAAGGTAGATGACCCTCAAATATTCGCTTTTGAAATAATCGATCGAGGTAGTAAAAGAATTGATATATCAAAGGTTTTACCTAATTTAAAACTTGCGGTTTTAGAGTCAGCTTTACAACAGGCACGCACCAGAGATCAAAGTCAGGTAGGACGTTGGTTAATCAGTCAATTTCAAGGTTAACCCCATAAAATCGAGGCTAATATTATGCAACAGCTAGAAACTACTATCTCGACAGATTTATGGATGAAAGCTAGTTGGGAAGAATACTTAGAAGCAATTAAAAACTTCCCAGAAAATCAAGGAAAAAGTTATTATCACAATGGCTATTATCGATTAGAAATGACTCCTATTGGTAACGATCATGCCAGCGATCATGCTATTTTGATCTTCGCTGTTAGTCTCTATGCCACCCTAAAAAATCTGACCTTTAATGCCAAAGATAATTGCAGTTTTCGCAGGTCTGGTTATCGAGAAGTTCAACCGGATATATCTTATTATTTTGCCGAGAAAGCTAATCTGATTCCCTACGGTACTTTGATTATTGATTTGAATCAGTATCCCCCACCAGATTTAGTCATTGAAATCTCAAAATCTACCCTTAATGATGACTTAGGTAATAAACGCTTACTCTATGAAGAATTAGGAGTTAGTGAATACTGGAGTGTTAACGTCGATTATCCCCAAATATTCGCTTTTAAAATAATCGATCGAGGTAGTAAAAGAATTGATATATCAAAGGTTTTACCTAATTTAAGACTTGCGGTTTTAGAGTCAGCTTTACAACAGGCACGCACCAGAGATCAAAGTCAGGTAGGACGTTGGTTAATCAGTCAATTTCAAGGTTAAATCCTGCTGTTTTTTGGCAGCCGCTTTCTCCAATAAAGACTCGGCAAAAGCGATGGCAGCCGCTGCCGAATTTCCTCCCGTTAATTGTGCCAATTCTTCCCTTCTCGTCTGACGATTATCGAGAGAAGTAACCCGGACAACCGTGCGAATTTCCGAGAGATTAGTGGAATCATCTTCGGCAATCATTTGTTTATAAACGCGAAAATGGTGATCAGCTAAAGCAGCCACTAAGGGTTGATGAGTAACGCACAAAACTTGATATTGTTGACCTAATTGATCTAATTTATCGGCAATTGCCTGGGCAACTTTTCCCGATACTCCCGCATCAATTTCGTCAAAAATTAGGGTTGTCGCTGCCGATTGGGATTGGGAAAAACAGGACTTTAACGCTAGGAGAAAACGACTCATTTCTCCTCCGGAAGCGGTACTGGATAAAGGTTGGATTTTTTCCCCTGGATTGGGACTAAAATAAAATCCCACTTGATCGACTCCCAGACTGCTAGGATTACCCGGGTTAATCCGACAGACAAAAATCACCTTTTCCATGGCTAAAGGTTTTAATTCCTGTACCAATTGTTTTTCTAGTTGACTAGCGGTTTCTTGTCGCAAAAAGGTCAACTGAGTGCTAGTTTCTCGATAGATTTTTTCCTGTTGCTGACAAATTTTTTCTAATTCCTCAATCGATTGTCCTTCTCCCGTCAACTCCGCTAATTCCTGCTGTAATTTCTGATAATAATCGATCGCTTCGGCTAAACTTGGGCCATATTTGCGACAAATGCGCTTAAGTTGGACAATTCTCTCTTCTATCTCGTTCAATCTCTCCGGATCTGCCTCTAGACTATCCCCATAAACGTTGATTTCCTGTCCCGCTTCCACCACCTGATTTAATGCCGATCGCACCATCTCTAAAATTGGCTCTAAACTGCTATCATAAACCATCATATTTGTCAAGATATTTTCAGCTTTTCCTAACAAATCAGCGACGGCGGGTTGATCGCGATCATTTTGGTAGAGTAGTTGATAGACTTGATAGCTGGAATTTTGTAAATCGACACCGTGGGAGAGTCGGTTTCTTTCCTGTTCTAACTGTTCCAACTCGTTAGCGTCAGTTAAATTAGCTGATTCTAGTTCTTTTAGTTGATATTCTAATAAATCTAATCTCTGTAGGCGATTTTGTTCCGATTGCAATCTATTATTGAAAATATTCTTGCTTTCTTGCCAGTTAGCGTAGGCTGTGGCTACCTTTTCCCGCTGCTGCAGCAGGGATTCACCCCCGTAGAGATCTAATAATTCCCTCTGTCGATTAGCGTCCATTAACTGAACTGTTTGACCTTGGGCGGTGATTTCTACCAAAAAATCTCTTATTTGCGCCATTTGTTGGCGATTAGCGACGACTCCGTTAATCCGAGAACGAGAACGCAAGGAATTATTAGTAATCACTAATTCCCGGCTGATGGTCAGACTATTATCCTCTAATGGGTCAATTTCCTGACTTTCTAGCCAAACAATTAATTCTGGAGTCAGAGAAAAAGTCGCTTCTAGGGTTGATTGTTGGCTTCCCTGACGGATGACGCGATGATTGACTTTACCACCGAGAACAATATCGATCGCATCTAATATAATCGATTTTCCTGCCCCCGTCTCACCGGTCAGTACATTTAATCCGCTGCCGAAAGTTAATTCTAAGCGATCGATGAGGGTAAAATTTTCAATTTGTAGGCAGGATAACATATATCAGTAATCAGTAATCAGTTGCTAAGTAGGTAGGCGTTAAAAATTATCAGATGCCCCCTTATTAAGGGGGGATACCCCCTTAATCCCCCCTTATCAAGGGGGGCAGGGGGGATCGAACCTAAAATCCATTTTTAATTTAATTATAACCAGCTACTTATTCTCATTATCCTTCAGCATTCCCTAATTTTCCCCGAAACGGTAGCCCTTCCCATAGACAGTATTAATTAGAGGTGTTTCTCCAGGCGCTTCGATTTTACGACGCAGTAAGCGCATCAGGGCAGGAACCACATTACTATTAGGTTGCTCCCCTTCTGACCAGAGATGCTGATAAATTTGTTCATGGGTGAGAAGTTGCCCCGGATGGGTCATAAATAAAGTTAACAATTGTATTTCTTTTGCTGATAAACTGATCGTGCGACCGTGACGATAGGCCACTTGATTTTCGCTATCGAGTTCTAAATCAGCACATTTTAGTTTACTGCTATTACTAGCTTCAAAATTGGGAGAACGACGCAATAAAGCGCGGACTCTCGCTAATAATTCTCGCAGTTGAAAGGGTTTGACTAAATAATCATCAGCACCAGCATCTAATCCCGCCACTCGATCGTCTATGGTATCCTTAGCGGTTAGAAACAAAACGGGAGTGGTGTCCCCCTGATCCCGTAAATATTGACAGATTTGTAATCCGGATTGCTGGGGTAACATCCAATCGAGAATTAAGAGGTCATAATTATTCTCTTGTGCCAATTCTAACCCCGTCCGACCATTATCAGCAATATCAACTTCATAGCCTTCTTGAGCAAGAATTTGTTCTAAGGGTTCGGTTAATTCTTTTTCATCGTCAACGATAAGTATTCGCATAGAAGGAAGATTATCAGTTATCAGTTATCAGTGATCAGTTATCAGTGATCAGTTATCAGTGATCAGTTATCAGATGTGAGTTATCAGTTCACTGTTTACTGATTACTGTTTACTGATCACTGAAAAACCATTTCTCCTAATTATCTATCTTTGGGTAATAAATTGCGCCATTCGAGAGGGATATAACTTTCAATAAATCTAGCTAGGGTGGGGTAATGACGCTGATACAAAACTCCCATATAGATAATACCAAGTCCCAGGGCGGTTAGGGCAAAGGGAAAGAAAATTGAATCGGCAAAGAGACGATAGGAGAGATAGGAAAGATAGGCAAATACTCCGATACCTCCAAAAACCACAAATAATCTTCTTTTTAGCAGGACGGATAATAACATCAATCCCAAGTTAATTAGACAGTACAAAAATCGTTGCGCTTCATTATCATCGATGAGGAGAGATAAACTAAACCAAAACATAATTAATCCGAATAAGTACAGCCAAAAAGCAAAATCACCCCGACTACGGCGCTGACGTACATCAATTAAATAGGCAGTTATTAAACAGGCAATTCCAAACCAAAAGGATACCCACAGTCGCAGTCTCCATGTATATTCGTTCTCTCCAAATAGTAAAGAGGTTAAGTCCATTGACATATACCACAGACTAAAGGCGATCGGTGCAGTTAAAAAAGGAAATTTAACAAATCGCAAAGTTATTAATCCTGCGATAATCGTGCCTAATTCCATTAAAAACCAACTGCCTTTAGTCCAGGTATGGAAATCTCGATAGATAGCTGGATATCCGGCTTGCCAGTATCCTGTCCAGCGTTGTAAACCATAGATTGCTAAGGGAGTCATTGCCACTGCCATGGTAAATAAAAGGCCGCCGGGGATTTTGAGATTTTGCTGAAAATAGAGATTTTTCCCCGCAAAAATAAAACAAATTGCATAAAACAGGGCGATAAAAAATAGTCCTGCACCACCGAAACTCTCCCAAGCTTCGTTCATCAACCACCCCAGGGCAGAGATAACAATTAATGCCCCAAAATAATAGGCTACATTAGCAAAATTAAAGCGAGGGCGATTAACTTCATCTTCTTGGGGATAACGGGATATAAAAGCCGTCCATAAATTTTCAGCTTGGCTGGCAGTAATTAGGTTTTGTTGTACCGCCCAATCAAAATCTTCTCTTTCTAGTCTCATAATATTCTCTAGTCCTTAAGCTAAGATGTATTTTAACCGCTTATCCTAAGGATAAGGGAATAGGGCATAGGCGCAGATGTTAAATCCTGTAGTAAAACTTAACATTTACCGATTGCAACATCCGAAATCTGCAAAATAGAGTACAATTCAATCTATATTAACTATTATCGAAGCAATTATGATAACTAAATCAGAACTCTATGAACAAGATTTTCAATTATGGCTGATAACAACAATAGGTCAGTTAGAACAAGGAGATTTTCAGGCATTAGATGTATCTCATTTGGTTGAGGAGTTGAAAGAATTGGGTAAATCAGATAAAAATGCCTTGGAAGGAAATTTAATGATTTTGCTGGCTCATTTACTGAAATTAAAAGTACAATCCTCCGCCCCTGAAAGCATGAAATCTAGCTGGTATAGCTCCATTGTCGAACACAGGGAACGAGTTGTCGCCTTACTAGAAAACACCCCTTCTTTGAAATCTCATCTAGCAATCGCCATCGATAAAACCTATCCTAAAGGTCGCAAAATTGCCATCAAGGAAAGTAAATTGGCTGACTTTGGAATTGCGATTCCTCCAGAGGAAGCATATCCCTTAGACTGCCCTTTTTCTTTAGAACAGATTCTTGATGAAGATTTCTATGGCTGATAATTCATATTTAATCCATCAGCTAAGACACTTTCAAAATGCTTCTAAAAAGTCTTCAAATCTCAAAAACTGGGAAGCTATACAAGTCACATCTGTCTCCCGATACTAAGCGACTCGACTGACTTTAAATAGAGCTTACAAGCTTTTTTGCCCAACCCTAGTTAATCAGCCTTCAAGAATAAGTAAAAATTATAAATTTAAGGTAAATAATTAAAATATTTAAATATTTGGGGCGATTAGTTCAATGTAACAAGTAAGTTACAAGATTTTGATTTTCCCAGAATTTGCCAAAATTTAGCTGTAAATCGGGGTTGCCTAGATTTAATAATATGGTATGATCGTGGTATTCTGTGGGCTTAGTTTAAGCATTAAACTTTAAATCAAGGCAAAACCAAGGCAATCAGGGGACTGTGTTGATTCTCTTGCCCAAAAAAAGCCGCCAGTGATGAAATTTTTTTATGCTGCAATTTTTGAAGTTTTGTAAAGGCTATTGACTTAAAGCCAGAATTGTGTAAGTTGAGATTTTTAGTACAAATGCTCAGACTTTTCCTTCCTACTCTGGCGCTCTTGTCTCCCTACAACGAAAATTTTTTATCTCACCATTGAGATAACTGCTCTGAGATGGGCTAAAAACTGGGGCAATGTGGACATCGATCGAAAGACTAAGCTAAACTGGTAATGACTATGTATTAGGGCGGAGGTCAACGGATACAACTATGGACAATTTGGAGGTAAAACAAAAACCGATCCGGTGTTTAGAAGATGCGATCGAAAGGTGTCAAACTTTAGGAATGCGGGTTAGTCGTCAGCGTCGCTATATTTTAGAATTGCTGTGGCAAGCGCAGGAACACCTATCAGCGCGAGAAATTTATGATCGTCTCAATCTGCAAGGAAAAAACATCGGTCATACCTCAGTGTACCAAAACCTAGAGGCTCTATCGGGTCAAGGCATTATCGAATCTGTGGAACGCTGGGACGGCAGACTCTACGGCAACATCAGCGATTCCCACAGTCACATCAATTGTCTGGACAGTCAAGAAATCATCGATGTGCATATCCAACTTCCCCCGGAATTAATTAAACAGATCGAGGCATCGACGGGGGTAAAAATTACCGATTATCGCATCGATTTCTATGGCTATAAACAAAACAAATGAGCCAGATCACTGTATAATTGACCCTGTGAATAGTATCCGTTGACAGGCTGCAACTCTTGTGATTGATCGCCCTCTCACCCTAATTATCATCGATAATGACCCGATTTTCCGCTTGGGTCTGGTGCAGGCCTTGTCGCAGATAGAAAATATTAGTATCGTCACCGAAGGGGATTTAGAAACAATTTTCGCCTTGACTCTTAATCCGGCCCCCGAAATTATTATTATTGATCCTCTCTTTGATTGGTCTTACTGTGAAATTCTCCACTCTCGCTATCCCGAAAGTAAAATTGTTCTATTAACCTTTCCTCTCGACTCCCGACAGCAACTAATCGCCAGAGAATTAGGCATCGCCGGTTATATTCCCAAAGGCACAAACCTAGAGCAATTTATCACTATTTTAGGGCAAATTTCCCGGGATGAATCCCACGATGTTGTCCCTTCCCCTCTCACCATTGCTAACCGTCCAAGTTTAGCCCCTAGCCATTGGTTAATCACTGCCGGAAGAACGGGATTAAATCGCATCGAAAGTGAATTACATTTAATTGATCTCCACCTCAATCAACAGTCTTTATCCGGCTTTGATCGCTTTTATTGGCAGGGAAGAAAACGAGAACTTTTAGCAGCCCTATGGCTAGTGAGAAAACTAATTCCCCTGGAAGGGAGCTATTACAATTCAGCTTCAGCGACACCTCCGATAATAATTAACAATATCGATCGGGAATTACCAATTTTAAGCCGCGAGCGTCCCCTCTGTGTTTCGGCAGTTTTTGAGTCCACTTTAGCAGTTATTCGATCGCCTTTAATTAATAGAACAAAGATTAGTTTTGAAATTGATGTTTTACAGGATAATCGGCAACGGGAATTATTATATTTAGTTCTCGATGAAATTCGTAAAAATGTCGATGAAATGAGATATTTACAGGTTAGCAGCGGGGAATTAACCAGTCGCTTAAATCTGATTATTTACGATATCTGGGAGAAAGTTACGCGTAAATTTTTAGAAATTAATGCCTCGGTTTATGACGAAATTAGTAAAGGCAAACTTAATGAAATTATTCTGGAAGAAAGAGAGGCAATTCAAATAGAAATCCTCAATAAAATTCCTTTTACTCTTGACTTATTTTCCTATTTAGTGTACGAAAATAGTTTAACTATTGACGGAGTAGAATACCGAGCTAATGCTCCTGAAACTATCGCCAGAGCCGAAATTATCCTGCAAAATCTCATTCATAATATTGCCAATGCGGTGACGGTAATTATTCTCAATAACTTCTCGGAATCGGAAAGAATCAAACAAAAACTTTACCGGTCAGAATTTCTCATCGCCAGAAAATTAGCTAAAATCCGCAATGAATTATCTTGGAAATACCGACGGCAACAATATTGGCAAGAACCTAAAGATATCTTTGAAAGTCAATATCAATTATTTCACTATAGCGATGGAGAAATTCAATCTCTAGCCATTTATTCCCCCCGACAGGAAGAATTAAACAGTTTAACAGGCATACCCTGGTTAGTTTCGATCGCCTTAGAATTAAGAGACTCTTTATCCCCTCGTTTACGCGCTTTTTTTCGGGTGGTGGGTAATGGAGTAGTCTATATCCTTATCCAAGTTATCGGTAGGGGTATTGGTTTAGTAATTCGTGGGGTTTTACAGGGAGTCGGTAACACTTGGCAGGAAGTCAAAGGTAAAAAGGGATCATGAATTAAGTAGTCGTGCAAAATTAATTTCCTAGTCGAGACAGGAGACGGGATACAGCTATTAGGGATCGGATTTGAGTTTTCAGTTCACTGTTTACTCACAGCAGAAGTCTGACGGAGTAGTGGCTTAGATGTGTAATTAATTGTGCTTAGATACTTAACAGTAATTATCGTCCCATTTCTCGCTTTAATTTTTTCAATTCTTCTTCCATTTCCCATTCTTTAAATTTTAGATCGAGATTATCGTAGTTCGAGCGCTGATAGTCGGATTCTTGGGGTTGATCCCAAAAAGTGGTTTCCCAGTCACGCGACTGATTTTTAGGGGCTTTTTCGGCTTTAATTTGCACTTCTTGACGACGTTGTTGGATCTGTTGCAGTAACTCTTGAGATTGAGTCAGACGTTTTTTCACCCCTTCCATCCGTCCCCAAAGTTGATTACCCTGACGAAATAGAGCCGCCTCGCGTTCACTGGCAGCCTTAACCAAGTCCTGCCGTCCAGCGGCCTTAGCCTTATCAATTCTAGCGTGCCAAGTTTGGATATCTTGGGCAGTGGCCAAAATTTGCTGTTCGAGACGTTGACGCTCATTTTCTAGAGCGCTAATCAGTTTAGCCGTATCGCGCTCCTGTTCGCGCAGTTGTTCCACCAGCGCCTGTAATTCTAATTGGGGATGACTTTTGAGAAATTCTTCCAGTTGGGTTTCAAGAAAGCGACTAACATCATCAAATAGATTGCCCATCTGTGCAGTATCCTAAATTTGCAATTAAAGTCTAGGAGCGATTTTAATCCCCCTCTTTTTAGCATAGGCTAGATCAACCCTAGGTTTAAATATATTTGGGAAAAGTAGTACAAAAATGTTATTCGGCTGCCGGTTAGGGACGGGGAAACCAGTATAATAAAACTAAGTAGCTGGTTATAATTAAATTAAAAATGGATTTTAGGTTCGATCCCCCCTAGCCCCCCTTGATAAGGGGGGAAGCCGAAGGCGGGGGGATCCCCCTTGATAAGGGGGGTGCCGATCCCCCCTTAGTCCCCCCTTAATAAGCTATCCATTAGTCACATCTTTCTTAACATAAAATTTGACAAAAAGAGAAAAGTGTGCAAGATGGCTCAAGGGGGTTCTATGGGGGGACTAATTTGATGA
>NZ_JADBUZ010000179.1:0-5334 GCF_020245305.1 Microcystis sp. M20BS1
CCATTTTTTTGCTTACCTCCACCTTAATTCCTTCTTTCAAAACTATACCTATCAATCGTTTCCCCTTTTTTTAAGTTTCTTCTCTTTTTGTTAAGAAAGATCTGACTAATGGATAGCTTATCAAGGGGGGCAGGGGGGATCCCCCCGCCTATCGGCACCCCCCTTATCAAGGGGTGCAGGGGGGATCAGAGGCAAAATCTATCTTCAATTTAATTATAACTACTTACTTAACAGAAGTTATTCATAATAAGTGGCTTTCTTGGCTCTTCTAGTTTCTGTGTGGAAACGAGGTCTATACTGATGGTTTCTTCGGCAAAACAGCCATAAAAGTCTTGCCCGATAAGCATTTCACAATTCCATAAGCAAAAATTATTACACAAAGTCGAGAAGAGCCAATGAATCCACATCCGTATAACTTTGCTGCCTAGGTTTTGAGCGGTCGATCGAAGGACGAATATCTTTAACCAAAAAGTAAATCATGGAGGATTGCTAAACGCTGGTCATCTTCACGAACAATAGCACCATAATAATTTTTTTTATTCTCTAGCCAGAGTAATTCAAACTCGATCGCCTTTTGGAAAGCTAAACTAAAATTATCCAAAGCTTGGGGACAATCAAAGATAACTTTGCGCGTCTCGAATCGGTCAAAATGTCCTTGGCAGAACATTTTGAAAAACGGTAAAGAATCTAGTGATACTCCACCCCCAATGGCAACAGTCAAACCGGCAGCCTTAGCTTTTTTTGCCAAAGGTAAAGCCAGATCCAAAACTTGCTCGCTATTCACATCCCGGCGAGTTAATCCCAAAGAACAGGCTAAATCCATCCGTCCGATGACGATACCATGGAGAGATTTTATCTCTGGAATCGCCAACATTTCCTGAAAATTATCACAGGCAGTAATCGTTTCGATATTAACCA
Source organism: Microcystis sp. M20BS1 (assembly GCF_020245305.1). Taxonomy (NCBI): domain Bacteria; kingdom Bacillati; phylum Cyanobacteriota; class Cyanophyceae; order Chroococcales; family Microcystaceae; genus Microcystis; species Microcystis sp. M20BS1. The sequence continues at coordinate 919 of NZ_JADBUZ010000179.1, forward strand.
ATAACTCCACATCTTCCACCCCTTGATCAGCTAAAATCCTCCTAGCTGCCCGCAGATATTTTTGTAAAGCGTAGGCTGTTTCTACCATGGGAGCAATCAAGCGATCAACTCCTAAATTAACCCCATCAAAGATATCTCTGATCGCTTCGCAACCGGCGATTTTCAGATTAAAATCTACCCCCGCTTTCAGACTAATTTCTTTCAACCGCATCGCTTCCGTCAGTCGGGTTCCTTCCGTCTCGAATTCCGCTTTTACCCCTGAAACATGGTGATCTTCCCTGAGTTCTCTTAACAGTTGCACCATTTTTTTTTCTAAGCAATTCATGTTTTTAATCGTTCAAAATTGGTAACTGCTAGAGGAGCCTTGTTGATTATAGCCCATCTGCGAAAAGCCGATAGCTGAGGACTAGAAGACCATAAAAATACCCTAAACAAGGGGACAAGAGCGACAAAATACTGGCATAATGAGCAAGGCCGTCTGATTTTTTTCTGGCCACATCCTTTCTATACTACATTCGTAATATAAGTAATTCTCTAGTTAGACTATGCGAACTCACTACTGTGGCGACCTTAGCGCGATCGAAATTGAAAAAAGTGTCACCCTCTTCGGTTGGGTCGATCGTCGTCGCGATCACGGTGGCGTTATTTTTATCGATCTACGGGATCGCAGTGGTATTGTCCAGATCGTCAGTGATCCCCAACGAACTCCCGCTTCCTATCCCATCGCTGAAACCGTCAGAAACGAGTATGTTATCAAGGTGACGGGAACAGTCAGTCAAAGGCCTACCGAATCCCTTAACCCGCGCATTGCCACCGGAGAAATCGAAATTTACGCCACTAGCATCGAGATTCTCAACGGGGTTACTAAACAATTGCCTTTTGTCGTCTCCAGTTCCGAAAGTGAATCGGTCCGGGAAGATGTGCGCTTGCGATACCGTTATCTAGACCTACGCCGGGAGCGTATGAGTCAGAATTTACAACTACGTCACCAAGTTGTCAAAGAAATGCGCCGTTTTCTCGAAGATGAACAGCATTTTATCGAAGTGGAAACGCCAATTTTAACTCGATCGACTCCCGAAGGGGCGCGGGATTATCTGGTTCCTTCCCGTGTCAACCCGGGCCAATGGTACGCTTTACCCCAATCACCGCAACTATTTAAGCAATTATTAATGGTGTCGGGAATGGATCGCTACTATCAAATCGCTCGCTGTTTCCGCGATGAAGATCTGCGTGCTGATCGTCAACCGGAATTTACTCAGTTGGATATGGAGATGAGTTTTCTCTCCTTAAGCGAGATTTTAGCCCTGAATGAGGCTTTAATCGCTCATATCTTCAAAAAAGTCAAAAATATCGATATAAGCCTGCCCCTGCCCCGTTTAACCTATGCTGAGGCTATGGATCGCTATGGGGTCGATCGCCCCGATACCCGTTTTGGCTTGGAATTGGTCAATGTGGCGGAGATTTTTGCCGATTCGGGATTTAAGGTGTTTTCAGGTGCGATCGCTAGTGGGGGAACGGTGAAAGTTTTACCGATTCCCAACGGTAACGAGGCGATTTCTAACGTCAGAATCAAACCGGGTGGGGATTTATTCAAAGAAGCCACCGATGCGGGTGCGAAGGGAATCGCCTACATCCGCGTGCGCGAAGATTACGATTTTGATACCATTGGTGCGATTAAAGATAACCTGACAGAGGCACAAAAACAGGCTTTAATCGAGAAGACTGGCGCAAAACCGGGGCATCTGCTCTTATTTGGGGCGGGAGATACCGATACAGTCAATAAATCCCTATCCCGCCTACGCTTAGTTTTAGGGGAACAATTGGGATTAATTGATCCCGATAAAATCAACCTCCTCTGGGTGACGGATTTCCCGATGTTTGAATACAACGCCGAGGAAAAACGCCTAGAAGCATTGCATCACCCCTTCACTGCCCCTAATCCCGAAGATTTAGACGATCTAGCCCACGCTCGCGCCCTCGCCTACGATATGATTTTTAATGGTATTGAAATCGGTGGCGGCAGTTTACGGATCTATCAACGGGAAGTACAGGAAAAAGTCTTCGCTACCATCGGTCTATCCCCAGAGGAAGCCTATAATAAATTCGGCTTTTTGTTAGAAGCTTTTGAATACGGAACCCCTCCCCACGGTGGCATCGCCTACGGTTTAGATCGCTTGGTGATGTTGTTAGCGGGAGAAGAATCGATTCGCGATGTGATTGCTTTCCCGAAAACCCAGCAAGCTAGTTGTTTACTCACTTCTGCACCTTCAACAGTGGCAGCGAAGCAATTAAAGGAATTATCCGTTGCTTCTACCTACAAACCGCCATCCTAAGATTAGGGTGGGCAATGCCCACCTAATTTTTAAAAGTCTGTTGACACTAAGTTAAATTCTTTTCTGCCCTCACTTAATCCTCTTTAGAAGTGGCTAAAAATTCCTAGAGTTTAGTTTTGGGAACTAGGGGAAAAGTGCAGGGTAAGCGCATCTTAACAATCCTTGACAATTGTTAAGCAAAAATCGACCAAATGGGTCGAGTTCGCCCCTACAAAATCGACCCGCCTAAGGGCGGGAAAGAAAAGAAAAAAGAAAAAATAGAGAATGAGGGTAAAAGGGGAAAAAGGAAAAAGGGTTAGAGAGTTCTCCCGAAAACGCAGGCTACCCGAAAACCGTAATTGTTGATGCGGTTGACGCGGCGGAAGTAGTAGTCGTAGCGAATCGCGGAACGGCAGTAATTAGGATTGTAGCCCCAGGAACCGCCCCGCAGAGGAGAACGATTATCATTACCATTTTCTATCCAGACACTGCCATCCGTCGGCGCACCGTCATAGTTATCGTGCCAAGTATCGGCGCACCACTCCCGGACATTGCCGTGCATATCGTACAGTCCAAAGGCGTTTGGGGGAAATTGTCCCACGCGAGTTGTTTCGTTTCGATATTCTCCGTTCGGTTCATCGGCGTAGGTATTACTGGCATTGTAGTTAGCCAATTCCCCCGTAATGGTTTCCCCAAAGTAAAACGGGGTGGTGGTTCCAGCACGACAAGCGTATTCCCATTCCGCTTCACTCGGTAGTCGGTATTCCCGAACCGTTAGTTTTGATAATCTCGCACAGAACTCGATCGCATCGTACCAGTTGACTTGTTCCACGGGACGGCGATCGCTATCGGGACGGTCTTTAAAATAGGCTGGCTTGAAATCAAGGTCTTGTTTAACTTTTAAATCCGTGCGAGAGGCGATCGCTTTCCACTGGGCCTGGGTGATGGGGTATTTACCCATAAAGAAGGGTGGGACAGTTACTTCATGTTGTGGTCTTTCCCTTCTAAATCCTTCCCAATTAAATTTTTTAACCAGTCTTTCGATTTCCTCATCTTCTGTTCCCATCAGGAAAGTTCCCCCCGGGATGGCAACCATTTCTAGGGTGATGCCGTTGCCCAAATCTTCCCTGAAATATTGGGACTGTTTCGACTCTTTTCTAATTTGCTCACCCTTCGCATTTACTCCCACCACCTCAAAGTTAAATACTGATAACAGTTGTTTTGGCTCTTCCGGTTCAAGCTTGAACTGATAGCCAATTGCTCTTTCTAGTTGCTCAAATCCGTCTTCTTGCCAATAATCAAGCCGGTGAATATCTTGCAGATTCAAGCTAACTTCTGCAAGTCGCAGATCAGGAATTTCGCATTCTTCTAACCTCATGGGAATAAAAAAAATTGTCCCCGGTAGCATCTCTCCCAAGGTATCAAGTGCAATCCTCAACTCCCGTTGGATGTATCCCTGCTTATTAGCTGATTTCGCTGACAGACAGGCGAGAAAAATCTGACTAGCTTTAATCGCTTTCGGAATTTCATCTCGCCAAATTTGACCCGGAATCAGGTCTTTTTTATCCAACCAAGGTTTATATCCCGCTTGCTTAAGGCGCTCATGCAGTGCCAAAACTGCTGGTTTGTCCTCACTAGCGTGAGCTAGGAAAATTTGAATCTCTGACTTTTTCATAACTTTTTCTTATGACCACAAGTAGGGGAGAGCCAGATTAACTGGCAGAAAATCTCTAAATAAACCATTTAATTGATTATTACTCATTCTTAATTCTCCTGTCTCCTGACTCCTGACGACCGGCTCCTAACCCCACCAACAAACTTTTTCAGCAAACCCTAGTTAATTATTTTTAGCTAGTTGACTGACAACCCATGCTCTTAAATTCTTTTCTGCTTTAACTTCATCCTCTTTAGCAGTGGCTAAAAATTCATAGAGTTTAGTTTTCGGAACTAGGGGAAAAGTCGTACTAAATTCTTCTTCCTGATAAACCCCCTTTTCTAACCGATAAATGCGCCAGATTTGTCCATTAAAACGCCATAATTCCGGCACTCCCAAACGGGCATAAAGTGCTAATTTATTAATATCCGTGTGGGTTATATCCACTTC
>NZ_JADBUZ010000018.1:0-5001 GCF_020245305.1 Microcystis sp. M20BS1
AATGGCTTTTAAATGTTGATCTAGTTGTTCTTTTTGGTCTGTATTCATGATTCTACCGTTTAATTGTTTCTCTTTATTTTGCCTTAGCTAACGTTTTTAGTCTCTAAGCATTTATACTTATTGCAAAATTGGGATGCTCCCGGGGTTATAAGGGATGGACTCCTTATGTAGAAAGGCATTTGGCGATTTTTGTCAATTGTTTTTTATCTAGAGCGAACTCATCAATTAAGTCTCTTGCCAGAGAAGGATTTAGTCAATTTATGCCCCCCTATCGAACCATAACAAGTAACGAAGAGCCATAAATTTCCCAGTGAAGATAGGCAAGAGGCAAAAGCTTCATCGAAATGTGTAATTAATTTTGCTTGGGTACTTAGCTGATTTTATTGGCTGTTCACTCAAAACGGTCGCCTATTGGTGTGTTCACGGCGATCCTAACAATTTAGAAAGTCTAGAAGATGGGAGAAAAAATGGAAATCATAAAAAAGCCACAGAGGAATATATTAATTTACTATTGAAAATAGTTGATGAAGACCCGAAGGAATTTGGATATGAATTCGGGAGATGGACAGCGGCAAGATTAGCAGAGCATCTAGAAAAGGAAACAGGAATTAAACTGAGTGGCTCGCAAGTGAGAAGAATATTGAGAAGAAAAAAGTATGTGTATATCTGGGCGAAATATAGTCTAGAAGATAAGCAAGACAAGAAATTAAGAAAAGCATTTAAAGAAAAATTAGATGAATATTTAAGGTTGGCTAAAGAAAAGCCAGAGTCAATCCAGGTATGGTTTTGAGACGGGGCTTTCAAGGTGGCGACGCAGGTTCGCCACACAGCTCCTCATGAGTGTGGATTTAGTTTGAGAGTAATAAGAAGGAGAGCTTGGACAAAAAAAGGAAAGCGAAAAAAAGTGAATGGACAAAGAAAAAGAGGAAGGGTGAATGTGATGGGAGCCTTAAGATATAATGACAAAAAACGAGTCTGTTTTATGATCAAAAAAGGAAATTCAGAAACTTTCCATGAACAATTAAAGAAACTTCATGAAGAGATTCGTCAAGAATGGATAAACTTGGGAAATCTGCCCGAAGATTTTCGAGAAAAGTGACCTAAGATTATCATTATATTAGACAATGCTAGTTATCACAAAAAGAAAGATGTTATTGAGCAGGTGGAAAAAGAGTTGCCCAATATTAGGCTAGAGTTTTTACCAGCTTATAGTCCAGATTACCACCTAATAGAATTAGTGTGGCATTCCGCTAAAGAATACATAGCTAATCGAGAATTTGAAAATAAAGAAGAACTGGAAAAAGTAGTCAATCAGCTTTTAAATGAAGGGGGATTGATTATTAAATGGAGTAGAAAACTTAAAAATAAGGGTAATGCTGTCAATGTAACTTAAATGCGTAAAAGCTTAGCCGATCAATTGATGCCCCGGAGTGATAAAGTTTTCTATTACTGATAATCTCGAAATTATCGTTCAACCAGATTAAAGATGCTTCTGTGACTAGACCTTCTTCAAGAGTGACTAGGGAAAAATTGCGAGATTTACCCTTATCGGAGTGGAGAATGCGAGGGACACTGGCAGCATTCAGATAAACAGTTCCCATCTCGGAAGTGACCACGGGATTGCGTAAACGGGAAGTAGTATGACGGAGACGGTGGTGCATATGACCGAAACTGACGAGAGGAACCTGTTTTCCTAATAGCTGTGCTTGTGCGATGGCCGCTGCTAAATCCGGATCCCCGTGGTCCCCTCCCAAGGGTTGCCAATCCCGACCACAGATAGCTTCCGCTTCCTTTCCCAGTCCGGCTGGACCATTGTGACCTAAAAAAATCAGGTTATTATAGGCAGTATCTTGAATATTAGCGATAATTTTGGCAGTAGATTCGGCAAAACTGCTGATATTATAGCGTTCTTGAAAAAATTCCCCATTTTTCCACTCGGAACCCCCCCAAGTAAAGGGACGACCCCCAACAATCGAAAGCTCTAAACTGGGTAGGTCTAGTTTTGAGTAACCCACATGAGCAACCCCTAATAATTCTAACTGGGCGGTGACACGATCTTCCTTGTTGCGATCGTAGGGACATTGTTTTCGTCCCCAAGGGGTGGCGCTATACCACGCGTCATGATTACCGAGAATAACGGCTTTTGGTAAGGACAAACTAGCAATCCGACTGACAACTTCTAGGGATTCATTGCCAAAATCCCCCACAAATAGGGCTAAATCCACTTGTAAAGCTTCTAGAGCTAAATTATCTTCTATTTCCCATTGGTCGTGAATGTCACCGATGACGGCGATTTTATAGGTGCGAGGGAAAGAACTTACCATTACCAGTTATCAACTATCATGTACCAGTAATGATCATAACTAGGATTGGCCGAATAAATAGGGTCTGCTGAAAAAGTTTGTTGGTGGGGGCAGGGTGTGGGGTGTGGGGTGTGGGGTGTAGGGTTTTACCGATTTTGAGGTAGTCAGTTACCTAATTTTCAGGGAAAAAGTACCTGAATTTTACCCCCAATCCCTCCAATGGTCGGCACTTTTTGAGGTCAAAAAAGTCTAAAAGCCTTATCCAACAAGGTTTTTAGATTTATTCAGCAAGCCCTAAATAGACCTCTTGCAAAAATCAAAAATCTTCCTTTAGGTGAGGAGTAAGGAGCCAGTAGTCAGTCGTCAGGAGAATTAAGAATGAGCATTAATCAATTAAATGCTCTATTTGGTGATTTTATGCAACTTTATGCTTATTTTTCTCATTTTTGCCCTCTCAAAAATTAATGATGCAAGAACTCAGGTAAAGATGTAAAGATTTAAAACAAAGTTACCCACAGTCATCGGTTTGTTTGTAAATTTAGATACAGAATTATCAGGGTGATCTGTGTATGTCTTTACTACAATACCGCACTACTGCCGTTGTTACTTGTCCCCAAGCAAACACATGGGTACAACTCAGAATGCTCCCCTCTCCATACAGCTTTGATGAAGCGCTACTACTCTGTGAACAGGATCAGGGCCGTTGGGTGGCATGGATTCCCGATTTTGGCGAAATTATCTTGATCGAAGGGCAATTTGAGTCATAAACTAACTCTTGCTCACAATTAAAGCAGATAAACAGCGATCGATCACTTGTTTTAATACTAGAGCCGTCCAATCAATATCGGCTGCGCTGGTGTCCCTTCCCAGGGTTAAACGAATTCCCGCTAATGCTTCTCGATCGCTGTAGCCCATAGCTTTTAAAATTGGACTAGGGGAAAGTTTGCCACTATGACAGGCGGACCCAGAACTAATGCCGATTCCTGCTAAATTAAGCTGACGAACTAGCTGTTTTCCCGTGATCTGACTGTCATCGTCGGGACGGACAATAAAGCTGACGTGGTGGGGTAAACGATAGAATCGGTCCCCCGTGGGCAGCAGATAAGGATAATCGGCTAAGAGGTCAAATAATCGATCTCGCAGGGCGATTAAACGCATTTTTTCGCTAATTAAGTCTTTTTGGGCTAATTCAGCCGCTAAACCGAAAGCTGCGATCACCGGTACGGCTGGGGTTCCCGATCGCAGACCTTTTTCCTGGCCACCGCCCCGCAGTAATGGTAAAATATCGACACCGGCTCTGATGTATAAAGCTCCCGATCCTTGCATTCCATAAATTTTATGGCTGGAAAGAGATAATAAATCTACGGGCAGTTTCCGCACATCAATCGCGCATCTTGCCGCCACCTGCACCGCATCGGTGTGAAAAAGCACTCCCCTTTCTCTGGCAATGCTGCCCAATTCTTCAATCGGTTGTAGGGTTCCCACCTCACTTTGTCCGTAAATAATGGAAATTAAGACCGTATCGCTTTGAATTGCGGCTTTTAGGTCTAAAGGATTCACCCTACCTTGACGATTGACGGGAAGACGAGTAATTTGCCAACCTTGCTGCTCTAATTGTTTACAGGGTTCAGCGATCGCCGAATGTTCCACACTAGAAATAATTATATGACGGGGGCGGTTATACTGTTGAGCAACCCCGATAATCGCTAAATTATCGGCTTCCGTGCCGCCAGAAGTGAAGATAATCTGGTCTGGATTGGCATTAATTAACCCTGCTACCTGTTCTCTAGCCATTTCGATGACTGTCGCCGTATCCTGTCCCCAAGTGTGTAAACTGGAGGGATTGCCCCAATGATGCCGCAGAATAGTGGCAACCCGCTCGATCACTTGGGGATGAGTGGGGGTAGTGGCACTATAGTCAAGATAAATTTGCATTATTTTACAATCTGAGAAATGAGAGTCAAGACAGGCAGCTATTCTCAGTTTAGCCGTTTAAGAGATTAGAAAACGGGTTTCTTAAAGAAACCCGTTTTCTAAGAAACCCGCTTTCTTTAAGAATTGAGTTTTCGGCAGATTTCACGAGCTAAGAAAGGCAATCGATCACAAACTTCCGGATCGCTTTCGAACGCAGATTTTTTTTTAGTTAAAAGCATCACATTTCTGAGAGATATATCAGGAAGTCTTCTACTTTCTTCGGAGTAGTATTCTGCCAGATCTTCAGAGGTAAAGCTGAAGCCTCTCTCAGAAGCCAGTATAACAGTAAGATCCATTAAACTTTGGACATCTGTTGTTAGTTCTAGACTACCTTGAATTTCTAGATCACTCTTAGCAATTTCATTAAACTGTCTGACGGCTTCGATAGACATAAGTTCTCCTGTGATGTGTTAAGATTGAGACCAAGAACAGCCGATGCAAGTCTGAATTGCATCACTATCTGATCTAGCTTGATAGAATACCTCATTGGGGGTCTGATAGTCAAGACATTTTCGAGGACGATTGTTAATTAAGTTTACGGCTCTTTCCACCTCCTCTGGCTTAACGATTTTAAAATTCGTTTCCTTGGGGAAAAATTGTCTTAACAGTCCATTGGTATGCTCGTTTAATCCCCTCTCCCACGAATGATAAGGAGTAGCAAAATAAAAATCTGCTCCTAGTTTCTGACTCAACTCTTGATGTCCACAAAATTCTTTGCCGTTGT
>NZ_JADBUZ010000180.1:0-29439 GCF_020245305.1 Microcystis sp. M20BS1
CTTGTTGGGTAAGACTTTTAGACTTTTTGTCAATCAAAAAGTACCAGGTATGGGAGTGATCAGGGGGAAAATCCCTGGACTTTTTCCCTAAAAATTAGGTAATTGGCCACCTCAAAACCGGTAAAACCCCACACCCCACACCCCACACCCCACACCCTGCCCCCACCGAAAAACTTTTTCAGCAGACCCTATATACACCGAAACTGACCAAGCTGAAAGCCGATGGACTGTTTCCTTGTCCCATCAATATAACAGGAAATGAGACAAAAAATCTCGCCTAGGAAAGATTGACAAAGGCGAGAAACCGTGTTTCCATTCAAGAATGGGAGATAAAATCTAAGAACGTTGTTCGATCGGTGTATAGGGGACTTCGTGTTGTCCGGTGTAGATTTGGGTAGGACGGAAAATGCGGTTAGCATTTAATTGTTCTTTCCAGTGGGCCAACCAACCGGCCACCCGGGAGATGGCAAAAATCGGGGTAAATAAATCACTGGGGATGCCTAATTTCCGATAGACCAATCCCGAATAGAAATCCACATTAGCATAGATACCTTTTTCGCCGTAGATATCCACCACTGCTTGTTCTAATTCTAGGGCGATATCGTAGTATTCATCGGAACCTAATTCCGCGAATAATTGTTCGGCAAGGTTTTGTAAAATCGTCGCCCGGGGATCCTTAACTTTATATACCCGGTGTCCAAAACCCATAACTTTTTGTTTGTTGGCGATACATTTTTCCACATAGGGACGAACATTAGCCACCGAACCGATTTCCTCTAACATTAACAATACTTCCTCGTTTGCCCCACCGTGGAGGGGGCCGGCGAGAGTTCCCACTGCTGAAGCGATGACACCGTAGGGGTCGGTTAAAGTGGAGGCCGTCACCATAGCCGAAAAAGTCGAGGCATTCATGGTATGTTCGGCGTGGAGAGTCAAACAGACATCGAAAACTTTCGCCGCTAAATCCGTCGGTCTTTTTTCCGTCAACATATAGAGGAAATTGGCCGCATAATCAAGACTATCGTTGGGCTGAATGGGGTGATTACCTTTGCGAATCAATTGAAACGCCGCCACCATGGTGGGGATTTTCGCTAATAACCGCACCACTGCCTGACGGATATATTCGGGATTATCCAGGGCGCGCCTGGCATAGTATAAACCCAAAGCCGCCGCCGAAGTTTGTAGCGCATCCATGGGATGGCCTTTTTCGGGGAAGCATTTCATCATGTCTTCGATACGGTACTTGATGCGTCGATGATAACGGATTTCATCGGCAAATTCTTCCAGTTCCGCCCCCGTGGGCAGAGCACCCCAGATAAGGAGATAGGCGGTTTCGAGGAAGGTACTTTTTTCGGCGAGTTCCTCAATCCGAATGCCCCGATACTCCAAGATTCCCTTTTGCCCATCCACAAAGCTGATACTGGACTGGGCGGCGGGAATTCCTTCTAAACCTGGACGATATTCACAAACTGTCATAGTTCTACCTTTCCGTGGCGAAGATTAAGCCCTAACGCTAACTTACTTGATCTTTCCACCCTTACCGAAATTTTATAGAAATTCTTCGGTTCTGCCTCTCCTGTTCAGGATTGGGGAGAATTGGACGGAAATTAATCCTATTTAGCGATTGCTTCGTCGATTTAGTCAGCCCTGCCCTAGCGCATTTTTTCTGGGCTTACCGTTCCGACTCTAGCTAGTGGACTTGATATTTATCTACTTTCATTGTAGCGATAATTTTTTTAAGTTTCTTCGGGATTAATATTTAACTCCCGCAGTTTTGCCGCCAATCGTTCGGCCCGTTGCCGTTCCGCTTCGGCCCGTTGACTTTCCGTTTCGGCCCGTTGCCGTTCCGCTTCAGCCCGTTGTCGTTCCGCTTCGGCCCGTTGTCGTTCTTGGTTGTAACTGGTGAAAGGTTGACCATCGGGATAATACAAGAGTAACTCTGGTTGGGCTAATTGAAAACGAATGCCCAAGCGAGGACTGACCCAATTATCGAGATTTTCCAGACTTTCGAGCCGATTTTCCCGACGAATACAGCCACCCAAATCATTTTTATCGGGATTATAAATGTAGTATTCTTCCACACCATAACGGTCATAAAACAGTAGTTTTCTGGTCATTTCCGTTTGGGTATTACCCGGAGAGAGAATTTCAAAAACCACTTGTGGGGGGATATTGTTCTCTTTCCACTGTTGATAGGAACCTCTTTCGCCTTTTGGTCTGCCGAAAGCTACCATCACATCGGGTGCTTGTCGAGTCTTATTATCTCCCTCCACGGGATACCAGAGTAAATCACCGGCGACAAAAACATCGGCATCATTGGCAAATAACCAGTCTAAATTCGCTTTAATCGTCGTAATCCAGCGAAATTGTCTTGTATTGTCGGCCATCGGTTTACCATCGCTATCGGGATAGACGATTGTGGTTTTCGGGCTGTCGTCGAGTTGTCTAACCATTGCTTAACCCTAGAATTTCGTCTTTGCTTCCTTAATAGTATAACTTTACTATAAAAAATCGGAGCAAATATTTAGGGATGGTGATGGTCTTAAATGCTGTTTAAAAAGTATCGGGGAGTGGGGAGTGGAGAGTGGGTTTTGAAAGTTCGATTGGGAGTTTTATCATCTTATACTTTACAATACCAATTCTCCAAAGTCTGACTACAGAAGTTTAATCCCCCTAAATCCCCCTTAAAAAGGGGAACTTAAAGGGGGATTTAAATTCGATGTGTAGTTTTCATTTAGAGAAATGGTATAAAAACCTTTTCTGCAAACGTTAGGACAGATGAACTTTTTTCTTGCCTTTGATGTCTGTTTTTACAGATACGGGTTCTTCTAGGTTCTGTGTGATAAGTTTAACTTACTATATGATCGATCGATCTTTGTGTCCTTTGTGTCTTTGTGGTTCGTTCCACCCCCTCGCTAGGAGGAATGTATCTTAGAATACATTTTACCCACCAAACCTGGGAGAGCCAGATACGACTTAGCATTTGAGATTAGTCAAAAATAGTTTGACTAGAGAAAAAAGAGGTGTGTTAGATTTCATTAACTACCAGAGCGGCGTACTGCTACGCAGTGCCTTCGGCATCGCAATAGAGGAAATGCGATCGCAATAAATCCTCATCTGGCCAGAGACTTAATTGATTGACAAAAATCGCCCTTTATAACCCCGTCCATGGCCTAACACAAACCGAAGAACTATAAAGATTAGATTGAACATTTCTGGGATTTCTGTCTAACAGCAAAGTTAGCCTGCTTTTGGGGCAGGGATTAGCGCAAAGGTGGTGTTATACTCAGACAAAGTGCAGAAAGTCAAAATCCGTAACTTTCTTGAATCCATGCTGACAACTACTCAATTTGCGCCCCTGCTAAAGCAATTGTCTTACTCCGATAAGCTCTTATTACTTAACTTTCTTGTAGCCGAGTTGCTCAAGGATTCTGGTATTGTACCGATGTCTATTGAAGATGATCTCCCTAGACAAGGTTTACATGACTCTTTTGAGGCTGCCGCCATTCTTGCTCAAGCATTAAAAGAGAAACAAGAATTGACTCATGGCTAATAAGGTAAGATTTGCTTTCACTGAGGTAGATCCTAGTCTTGGTGCATTAAGTGCGCTTCCTTATTTACCATTGACATTAACTTATCAAAGTCAATCCTTGAATGTTTCGGGTCTCTTGGATACTGGCTCTAGTGTTAATGTGTTGCCCTATGAAATGGGTTTAGCTTTAGGTGCAGTCTGGGAAAATCAAAGGCTATCTCTGCCATTAGGAGGTAATTTAGCTAGATTTGAAGCTCGTGCATTGGTTGTTAAAGCTACTGTTGAGCAATTCCCCACCGTAGATTTAGCCTTTGCTTGGACACAAGATAAATATGCGCCGCTAATACTAGGACAGATGAACTTCTTTCTTGCCTTTGATGTCTGTTTTTACAGATACGACTTAGCATTCGAGATTAGTCAAAAATAGTTTGACTGGAGAAAAAATATGTGCGTTACATTTCATTAACTAAGCAACCAGCGATCGCAGTTTCGCCTCAAGCGATCGCCCTATGAAAAGAGATTAATTTGTCTAAAGATTTGCTAAACTGAGGACAATAATCGCTTATTTTCAAGGTGTTAACTAAATGTGGTGGCAAAGTTCTCGGTTAGACCGTATTGAAGCCAGTCTAGAGGCAAGTCAGCAGCGAATAGAGCGAATAGAAAGCAATATTGACAGATTAGCAGAAATCAGTGAGGCAACGAATCGGCGTATTGATCGGTTTGTGGAAGCTACTGCTCAACAAATGGAGGAATCTAAGGCTCGTATTGACCAACTGCAACAAGGGATGGAACAGCTTCAAGGTGCAGTTGGCTATTTTTTAAGTCAGGACGGTAACTAACGATCGCCTTTTCAAAAATCAAAAAACCCCGTTAGCTTACAATAACTTGCTTCAATGAATGAACATGGTGCTACGGCTAGAGAAAAAAAGAGGTGCGTTACATTTCATTAACACACTCTACCAAAGCGGCGTACTACCAGAGCGGCGATCGCTAAAGGAGATATCCTCAATTATCGCTTACCCAATCAAGGTCAAGCAGCATTCAAGACTGTGAATTTACATTATCCGAAAGACCAAAAACCAGACCAACCACACTACTAATTAAACCACCTACTGCACTACCATATTTATGGGTTGATTTAAACGAGACATTATTTTAGTTAAGTCGGATAAATCATCCCAACTTCTCATTTGTGTTTTAAATCCTTCCCACTCATCATGTACTTCCTTAAACTGCGGATTCGCATCATACAGTTTAAGAAGTTCCTCTGTGTTAGCTTGAGCTACCTGTAGAACCTCATCGGGAAATGGTAGGATTTTGATATTTCCTGAACTTTCTAACTTCCTTATATCTCCAAGCGTCCGAGCGTTTCTTCGATCATATTCGGATAATATCTTTGTGTAGGTTTCATGGCAAACAGCCTCAAATATTCTTTGATACTCTGGGGGCAAATTTTCCCAAGCATCTTTGTTGACTTGCACATCAAAAGTTGTGCTTGGTTCCCACCATCCAGGATAGTAGTAGTATTTAGCTCCTGCTTTATGCAAATTTAACTGAAAGTCATCGTGCGGTCCAATCCATTCAGCAGCTTGTATAGTGCCTTTTTCAAGCTCGGTAGATATTTCTCCTATTGAGAGTGCTTTTCCAAAAATCTTTTTATCTGTCTTGATACCGAAATAATCTGATAATACATCTGCTCCCAATCCAGGAATACGCATAGTTAACCCATTGAAGTCTGCAACTGTATTAATCTCTTTCTTAAACCAACCTCCCATCTGTCCCCCTGTCGCTCCTGCTGGAAAAGGAATTACATTCAAACCTATTTCTCTGTAAAGACTTTGTATATAAGTTAGCTGGTCGTTAGGATCTTTTTTATATGAGAGCCAAGCAGTTTGTTCTTGAGGACTCAACCCGAAAGGAACAGCACAACCAAAGTAGAGGGGTCTATATTTTTCTTGTTCATAATAAATTCCACTAAATCCGCATTGAATATCGTCTCCCGCACTTACTTTTTGTAATATTTCCTCTGTTAGTATGTTTCCAGTTTTATCAACTTCGATAATAAATTGACCGTTGGTTATTGCTTTAATACGTTCACTAATCATTAATGGAGCGTCAAAAAGAATTACTTTGTTCTTTGTGCTTTCTCCTAAAAAGCTAACCATCTTCCATCGAACAGATGGTTGATATTGACGAGCAAACCAACCAGCCGTCCCAGTCGCAATGGCTGTAGCCGTTCCGATAGCTGCATACACAACAGTTCTACGGCTTACAGGTATAGGTTGTTTCGGTTGTTTAACCGGTGGTGGAGCTTCTCCATTTTCTGTAGCAATATTGACTGCAAGTGCTTTAAATCTGCCACCAGTAGTTGCAATTGTTTTAATATCGCTATCGTCTTCAGGAGTATTATTTACAATTGCTTCTAATAGCAAGGATAGCTCTTTTTCTTTATCTTCACCTATAGATTTACTAATGCTTTTGGGAAAATTTCTAGCATATTCCTGAAGTTCGCCCCACCTGCCATGATAGGGGTTGCCATTTCTAAGTTCCTGTTCAATACCCAGAAGGCAATCCCCTACTTGCTCAAAATACTTTATAACCCGTTTTCGATCTTCATCCTCAGATTGCTTCAAGCGATCGCTGACTTCAAATAATTTGGTTACAATTTCAACTAATTCTCCTAGCATTTCTGTATCTCAATATACTTTTTGCACAATTCTGCCGACTGTATAACACTCCTGAGAGTAACGATATGGGTCAACTTTCGGCATATCCCCCCATTTTAGCACCATCGCCGGAACTTTTCCGCGTATCATAACCAAAAGCGTATTAGCCAGATTAAACAACCTCTTTTAAGTAGATTCCTAACAACAAGCTGAAATAAAATAGACTTTTCGGGAAGTCTAGCACTAATTGCTTCAGTCCACCCCACAATTACCTAATTTTCGGGGAAAAAGTGCCAAAATTTTGCCTTTGATCGCTCTTATGTTCGGCACTTTTTCAGGGCAAAAAAATCTAAAAATCTTAGCCAACAATGTTTTTAGATTTATTCAGCCAACCCTAAGTTAAATTTTGAGTTGATCGATTAAATCGCGCATAATTTTGGCCGAATTATGTAACTGTTGGGTTTCTCTGGGACTGAGAGCAAGATTCAGAGTTTTAATCACTCCTTTCTCGTTAACCACCGAGGGAATACTTAAACACACATCTTTGAGACCGTATTGACCATCGAGGAGAGTGCTAATAGTCAGAATTCTTTCTTGGGAACGTAAAATCGCTTTAACGATATCCGTGGTAGCTAAACCGATCGCATAGCTAGTATAACCCTTGCGTTTGATAATTTCATAGGCGGCGTTTTTAACCTGAAGAAAAATTTCTGTTAAGCTTTCTTGGTCGGTTGCGCTTAAATCCTGCCAATCTCCTTCTAGTAACCTTGCTCCTCCGATATTGGCCGAACTCCAGACAGCAAGCTCACTATCCCCGTGTTCACCGATAATATAAGCGTGGACGTTACGCGCATCTACATGGAGTTGGGTGGATAAAAGAGAGCGTAAACGGCCAGAATCTAGCACCGTACCCGAACCAATCACCCTAGAAGGCGGAAAATGGGTTATTTTCAAGGTAACATAGGTCATGATATCGACAGGATTACTCACCACCAAAATCAAAGCACTGGGGCAGTAAACAGCCACATCCTCCAGAATACGGCGAAAAATCGCCACATTTCGCTCAAGGAGATGTAATCTGGTTTCTCCCTCTTTTTGGGCGGCCCCGGCAGTAATAATCACCACATCGGCATTTTGTCCCACATCGGCCACGGTTCCCATTTTCAAGTCTGTGGGTTCAATAAAAGGCATTCCGTGCCTTAAATCCATCACTTCCCCTTCGACTTTATCCGTGGCGATATCTTGCAGAATTAATTCATCAAAACAGTCTTGAATTAACATCGAGTAAGCGCAGGCCATCCCCACCTGACCAACACCGATAATTACCCCCTTGCGAGGACGCAGCGGCGCGGGTTTTTCAGCGTAGGGATTGGGAGTAAATATTTTATCTAGCATAGATTTTTGCAGTTATTGCCTCGGTAAGCTCATTTTAAGGGGAAAAGGTTAATATCAGGTAAAAAGAGACTATCAAGAGATTTTGAGGCCGTTATCGGCCATTTTTTTCTGGTCAGTGGTCGGACAAATTTCTTGTCTTTATTCCCTGACCCCTAGTTTAAGAGAATTGAGGGCCGCTGACAGCTTCAGGCTATATCCTAAAATTAGGGATAAAGTGACAGTAGGAGGCGAACCGATGATCTATCACATCACTACAGAAAGAGGTTGGCAAATAGCTCGTGAAATGGGGGAATATCGGGCGTATTCCCTAAAAAATGAGGGATTTATCCATTGCTCCACCTTAGAACAAATTCCGAAAGTTGTGGCCGCTTTTTATCAAAATCAGCCAGATTTGCTGGTTTTAGCCATTTCTCTCGAACAATTGCAGTCCCCGGTTAAATGGGAGCAGCCCCAACATCCTAACCCAGAAAATGCCACTCTAGAGCTAGAAAGAGAGACCTTTCCCCATATTTACGGTGCTATCAACCTAGAATCGGTAGTTTTTGTTAAACCCCTAGAGGAGTTGCTCAATTCCTAGAACTAAATCATCTAACTCTTGGTAATCGGGGAGAGTAGTATCGATGCTCAACCCGCGCCGAATCACAAGGCGATCCCACTGTGGTCGCGATAATAGCTCGCTAAAGTAGCGAGCCTTGAAAATTAACAAATTTGCCTCTAGACCCGTCTTAATGCGCCCTAAATGGGGCAATCCGAGCAGATTTGCTGGGGTGAGGGTGACACTATTTACCCAGTCAGCGTAGGGTGTGTCGAGATGGGCAATCCGCACCGCTTGGGTAAAGACTTCTAAACCATCGTGATCCCCAAAACCATAAAAGGGATCGCGACAGTTATCGCTGGCAAAAGCAACCGGAATTCCCGCTTTTTTCATCTCTTTTATCTTAGTTGTCCCGCGCCAAAAAGGGGTTTTTTCCTCTTGACGATCCTGTAGGTAGAGATTGCACATCGGCAAGCTAACGATAGCAATGCCCGCATTTTTGACTAAATTTAGGGTTTCTTGGATTATTTCAGGCGATTGTACCGCTAAACTGCAACAGTGACCACAGATGATTTGTCCGTCAAATTGCTCTTTGATAGCAGTACGCGCGATCGCTGCTAAACAGGTAGAATCGGAATCGCCGTTTTCATCCAGATGAAAATCGAGATTTAAACCCCTTTCTTGGGCTAATTTGAAGGTAATATCAATTTGTGCCTGTAAATCGGGATTTGTGTAGGCTACTCCCCCTAATATGCCCCCAAATTCGGCAATTTTATCGGCTAAGGCCGCTCCCTCGGAGGTTTGATAGTAGTCAAGGGAAACTAGAGAAACCGCTTGCAGGGTGATTTTACCGGCCCATTGTCGTTGCAATTCTGCCAAAGCAGTTAAGCTAATCTGTGCCTGTTGACCAAAAGAGTCGATATGGGTGCGAATAGCGGCGGTTCCGTGGGCATAACTGCATTTAACGCCGAATTCCATGCGACGATACACATCCTCTAAGCGCCACTCCCGTCGGGAATCCTCTAGGGCCATTTTTAAGGCACTGTCAAAAGTGCCATCATGGTTAGGACAACGATGCCAACTATGACCTTTATCGAGATGGGTGTGCATATCGACAAAGCAAGGAAAAACAATCTTTTTTTTGAGGTCAATAACGGGAATATTATCTTCGGGGGGGATGGTTGAGGTGATGCGATTAATGTTACCGTCATTAATTTCCAGATTAACTAAGGTTAATCCCTCGGCGGTTTGGGGAGAAAAACCCTCATTTTCTAGGAGGGAAACGGGAATATGGGCATTTTTGAGCCAGTAGCGCTCGCTTGAGGGAATCATAAGACCTCTGGTAAAAATCAAAAATTGTTGTTAGGGTTAGGAGTCGGTCGTCGGTCGTCAGGAGAATTAAGAATGAATAATAATCAATTATGCGGTATTAAGTAAGGCGTGTTAAATGGCATTAACAGTGCTATCTTTTCCCTGATTACTGATTACTGATTACTGATAAACCGGCAGACGCGCCTTTAATTCCCAGCCATAAACTGCTAAAAATTCCTTTAATTTATTGGGGTGTAAATGGAGGTAATCGGGATTAACTTCATCGATAATGCCAATACCGCCTAAATCCCGCGCTCCTGCCGCTAAACAATCCAAAAGAAAAAGAGGATCGGGTACTAAATTCGGGGGAATTTGAATGACAATATCTGGGGGCAAAATTTCCCTAGCTTGTCTAACCAGATCGGGTAATTTTTGCAGATCAAAAGGATTATTTTGCCACTGTTCTCTTTTACCCGGATTGTAGGGTTGTAGGATCACTTCTTGAATATGTCCCCAACGTTGATGAATAGTGGCAATAGTTTCTAGGGTCACTAAGCGATCGTATTCTGTTTCACCAATTCCTAATAATAAACCCGTGGTAAAAGGAATTCCTAATTCTCCCGCCCATTGTAACTGTTCTAAACGCAGGGATGGCACTTTACTGGGGGCATGACGATGGACAGTATCTAATAAAGTCACCGTCATTTGTTCTAACATTATGCCCATAGATAGATTGACATTTTTCAGGTTTTCCATCTCAGCAAAAGTTAAAATCCCCGCATTGGTATGGGGATAAAAACCCATATTTAAAGCCAATTCTCCCAAATTATAAATATGCCGAAACCATAACTCTCGATTGGCTGCTAAAGGATGAACTTCGCCGCTAAGAATTAAAATTTCCGTAATTTCCGAACCCTGCAAAGCAGTTAAAATCTCTTTGGCTTTTTCCAAACTTAACCAGCCATCAGTGCCTAAATCCCTGCGAAAATTACAATAACTGCAACGATTGAAACACTCGTAGGTAGGTACAAGGGTATGAGAGGGACTATAGGTGACAATTCTTGACATTTTTTTCGGGATTGCAGTTCATTACGAGCATTCAAGGGCGAGAAAATTTGCTATCGTGGGGAGAATTGCTGTTTTATTCACCTAAAAACGCTCTCCCTTTTCGTTTCCTCCTATGATTTTCGATCCTGCCAGTCTTCCCTCCCATCGTCAAACGATTCGTCCGATTAGCGCCACGGCTCTGCACGGAATTGTATTTCAAGATGACAAATTAATCGCTATCGACGCAAAAAACGGCTATTTATACCAAATTGCCCTCGATACTGGTCATACAAGCGTACTTAATTCCCATCGCTGGCAGGAATTCGTCGGGACGACGGGATTGGCAATCGATGATCAAAATAACCTCTGGTTTACTACTCGCGAAAATCTCTACTGCTGCACTCTCGAAGATTTTACCCCGAAATTTTTTACCCGTCTTCCCTACACCGCTAACGGAGTCGCCGTAACTGGTAACACAATTTATGTCACTTGTCAACGTTCTGGACAAATCTTTATATTTGATCGCCAATCGGGACAGGAAATTACTCGTTTATACGCGCCTGGTATCGGCATCGAAAATATCACCATTCGCGGGGAAGAACTTTGGTTAACGGATACCCTAGAACAAACGGTTTACTGTCTTGATCGCGCCACGGGAGAACAGCTTTTTAGCATGATAACTCCTTTTGAATCGCCGACGGGATTAGCATTTTATCGCGATGCTAACAGTGGCAAGGATATATTATATGTGGCCTATGCTTTCCAAGAACCCTGTATCCGCGATAATCCCAATTCTGAACAAGTTCACGAACTTAGTTATCGTCCGCGTACTTTTGTCCATCCTCTATATTTTCACTACGATCCCGCTAAAAAATACACCCTTTCTAACGGTTATCTGATTGAATTATCCTACGTCGAGGAATTAGAACCCCTCTATAATATCGAACTCAAAAATGTGGAATGGCGCATCGCTTTACCCTTAGAAACACCGCGGCAAAAAATTCGCAGCGTCGAAGCGGTGGGATTGCCTTTTATTGAAGAAATTCAGGACGGGCAGCGGGTAGCAGTATTTAAGTTCGAGCAAATAACCGGCAAACAACGTCATATTTTTGGTTGGAAAGTCGTATTAGAAGTATGGGGTATTAAATACCAAATTACCCCCCAAGATTGCGAAGATTTACCCACCTTACCCGCCGATTTTCCCGATCGCTATTTGATCGATAATGATGATCTGGCCATGAGTACAGAAATTATCCTCAATGCTGCCGAAGAAGCGACCGGTCGGGAAACCAATCTGCTCCGAAAAGTTTATAGTATTCGTAATTACGTCTATGATCAGCTTTCCTACGGTATCAAACCCAACATCGACACCCCTGATATTGCCCTGCGGCGCGGAGTCGGTTCCTGTGGGGAATATGTGGGTTTATTATTGGCTTTGTGTCGTCTCAATGGTATTGCTTGTCGCACGGTAGGACGTTATAAATGCCCACCCCATCCCCTCGAACGTAATTTACCCCTCGAACCAGATTACAATCACGTCTGGATGGAATTTTATCTTCCCTCTATCGGTTGGGTTCCCATGGAGTCCAATCCCGATGATATTTTTGAAGGCGGTCCCTATCCCAATCGTTTCTTTATGGGTTTAGCTTGGTATCACACGGAAATTGCCAAAGATATCCCCTTTGAACGAATGCTCAGTGAAGGACAACCGGTGTTAAAAACCCAAGTTCCCATCGGCGATTTAGCGATTAATCACGTTCAATTCATCATTCTTGAGGAATTAGCCCCAAAAGACTAGAATTCTGACCCATCATCTAGGATGCCCATTTCTCTATCTCTGGCTTCTTTGAGTTCTTTGACCATTTGTAAACCCGCACCCACACAGAAGCCCAGGGCTGCCCCGGCACCGGCAAAATAACGTCTATAGATGATTTGATAGTTATAGGGATTTCTATAGTTGACTTGGCTGGGATTGCGTTCAATGCGGCTAATGCCATAACCGATACCAGCACCAACTAAAGCCGTTACTAGGCCTGAAAATAGAACTAGACGAAGGTTCATGATCTTATCTCCCGATAGACTCTGACTTTAGATTATCGCTGAAAATTAGTTAATGGCAAGCTATCGCAATAATTCGTTATCAAGTGAACCAAATCGCCCACAAAGCTAGAACTGTGGATAGGAAACCATAGGATTTATCGAATCGCCAAAAAACCAATCTTTCCCTATAGGTAGTTATTGGTAAAAGTTAAGGTGATTTATCTATTACCAGACTTTTTTTACTCCTGTAGGTAAACCAACTCGCATAAAAAATCTAGCGAAAGCTTGAGATAAATGTTCACGATAGGGAGGACGTAAACGAAGTCGAGGTTGCTGTTTATTTTGCAAGAAGGATTCCAAAAAAGTCCTCGGTAAAGTGTACACATCATGAAAATCAACTATTCGATGAGTTAATTTTAGGTTGCCGATTTCCCCTTCGTTGAGCATAGAAAGATTCCATATATAACCATTTTTAATATCATCACAATATCTCCCCCACGCCTTGGCCGTAGGATTTTGTTTCATATTGTTCATTGTCTGTTCCCAATATTCTTGATATTGACTGAGAGCAAAGTGAGGGGAAAGGATGACATTATTGACTTTCTTGTTTTCTAAGTCGCAGCCTTGGGTGATAACAACCAGATCAATCTCAGCTACTTCCACTAAGGATCGAAGGGTTTCAATTTCTGTTTGATTGCTTACCTCAACAGATTTAGAAGCCCAACGAACCACAGGACAATTAAGAATAATATCCCCTTGGGTTAACTCAACATTTGCATCTACCGCCTCATACCAAAGGTCATTAGTTATCATCTTCGATTCGAGACTTATCAATTATAACACAAGGTTTCCAAGTGGATTTTTCCTGAGATTTAATGTTTACTTCTTCGGAAAATAAGATTTTCGGTTGATGAGAAACTACAAAAACTCCCCGACAATCCAGTTCATCATCATCATCTTCTGCTGCGTCTATCCGGCAAGATTCTGATGATAAAACTGTAGGTAATTTTACCACTTCTATTAGGGGTGGTTGTTCGTAGGAGGGTAATTGTTTACTGTCTGTTTCCACTTTCACGTTAACTGCCTCGTTGACTAAGTTGGGCGATTAATTAGGTTATACCTCAATATCTAGGCTAACTCAAGCCGGCGGGCCGATTTGCTCACACTTTACATCGCGTAAAATGGTAGCACTTCCCACCAATGGGGACGTTTTCCCGCTTACCAGCTAAATCGAGAATATCAGGGGCATTTATGCCTAAAGGGAGAGAAAATGTATTAGGCTAAAAACTAAACTATTTTGGCAAGATTTCTTTGAAGACCTCCTCAGCCTATTTATTGGTTTTCCACGGTAGTCGCGATCCGCGTCCAGCCATGGCGGTGACGCAATTAGCAGCCTTAGTTCAAGAAAAAATCAGTCAACCCGCCGAAAGATTAGGGAGTAAATCGGAGTTTAGCCCATCTCTAGCGGTTCTAGAAGCAGATAATCGGGTATTAGTCGGGACTGCCGCCCTAGAATTAGCGATAACACCGCTCCATCAACAAATAGAAGCTTTTGCCCAACAAGCACAAAGCCAAGGATGTAACTGGTTGCAGATTATCCCCCTGTTTCTCCTGTCGGGGGTTCACGTTAAAGAAGATATTCCCGCGGCCGTGGCCAAAGTGCGATCGCCGATCAAGCTAGAGTTAAAGCCCCATTTAGGCAGTTATCAGGGCATAAAATCGCTGTTATCCCGACAATTTGCTGATTTAAGCCCCCAAGACCGCATTTTACTATCCCACGGTAGTCGTCGCTCCGGGGGTAATCGGGAAGTGGAGAATCTAGCGGCGTTTTTTGGAGCAATTACAGCCTATTGGTCGATAGAACCGAGTTTATCCCAACAAATCGAGAGTTTAATCGCTCAAGGTAGCCAAAAAATCGCTATACTGCCCTATTTCCTCTTTGCTGGTGGAATTACGGATGCGATCGAAGCCCAAGTTTTTGAACTATCACAAAAGCATCCAAATGTCAATATATTTTTAGGTAAATCTTTGGGAGCGACGGGGGAATTAGCCGAGATTATTGTTGAGGAAGGATGTGGATGAAGCGAGCAGCGATCGCTCTGGGCAGTAATTTAGGAGATTCAGCGACAATTTTAGGGCAAGCTTTAGGGGAATTAGAGCGAGTCAAAGGAATTAAACTAGAAGCTCATTCCCAATGGTATCAAACCGCGGCCGTCGGGCTGCCTCAGCCCGATTATCTCAACGGTGGCGCCATTGTGCAAGTGGATTTATCGCCCCTAGATTTACTGCATAAATTATTAGAAATCGAGCAGTTATTCGGGAGAGTCCGACGGGAAAGATGGGGACCGCGTACCCTCGATTTAGACTTAATATTTTATGAAGACCTGATCTTAGAAACGCCCGAATTACAGATACCCCATCCCCGCTGCCGAGAAAGGGACTTTGTGCTGCTTCCCCTAGCAGAAATTGCCCCCGATTGGCGAGATCCCGTAACCGGAAAAACTATCCTTCAGCTATTGGGACAATTGGGATTGGCGGAGTAGGATGTTAGGTGTTAGGGTTTTAGTGGAAAACTTCGCTAATTTCTTTTCACTGATTACTGAAAAGTCTTCCCCTGGCCCCAGATAACCTCATCTCAGTTACCGCCCCGAAACTCTACAATAAAGGCAGCAGCATCAATAAACAGTTAAAAAATCAACCGTGACCAAGACCCCATCCCTCGAGGAAACTCATTACAATCAGGCTAAGGCTAGTTTACAACAGGCCTTAACTTGGTATGCCAGTTTTCGCCGCCATTGGAATTATCCCCCCGATCCCCAACTTCAGGCCGCCGTTAAACAGGATTTGCAGTCCTTAAAATCGGCCTTGGATAAACTGGATGAAACGGTGATTCGGGTGGCAGCCTTCGGGTTAGTCAGTCGCGGTAAATCCTCGGTGGTAAACGCTTTAGTCGGTCAAAAAGTCCTGACAACTGGACCCCTGCACGGGGTGACACGCTGGCCGCGATCGGTGCGTTGGACACCAGCCACGGGTAAAATTCAGATAGAATTAATCGATACCCCCGGATTGGATGAGATTGAAGGGGAAGCGCGGGCGAATATGGCCAGAGAAGTCGCTAAAAGTGCCGATTTGATTTTATTTATCGTCGCTGGGGATATTACCCGCACCGAATACGAGGCCTTAGGAGAATTGCGCGGGGCGAAAAAACCGATTATTTTGGTGTTTAATAAGATTGATCTCTATCCAGAAGCTGATCGCCGTCAGATTTTTCAGCAGTTACAGAGATTAGGAACCAATCGGGACGAAAAAACGTTAGAAGATTTGTTAACTAGCGATGAGATAGTTATGGTAGCCGCCGAACCGCAACCGATTCCCGTCCGGGTGGAATACCCCGATGGGAGCGTGGTGACTGAGTGGGAAACCCCTCCCCCCCAAATTGAGGAGCTGCAAGATAAACTCTTAACGATTTTAAATCGGGAAGGGCGATCGCTGCTGGCCTTAAATGCTTTAGTGCAGGGGCAAGAAGCGGAGGAAAATATCGCTAGAAAAACCCTGGAACTCCGGGACAGTCAAGCGGAGGAAATTATCTGGCAATACGCAAAATATAAGGCTTTAGCGATTGCGGCCAATCCGATCGCTATTTTAGACCTACTAGGGGCTTCAATCGTCGATTTGACTCTAGTTCGGGCTTTAGCTCGTTTGTACGGCCTGCCAATTACCAGTCACCAAGCTGGTCAACTCTGGCGGACTCTACTTTTGAGCAGTGGGGGGTTGCTGGTGGGGGAAATCCTCAGCACTGTGATTATCGGTTTG
The DNA here is from genome assembly GCF_020245305.1 of Microcystis sp. M20BS1. Classification (NCBI taxonomy): domain Bacteria; kingdom Bacillati; phylum Cyanobacteriota; class Cyanophyceae; order Chroococcales; family Microcystaceae; genus Microcystis; species Microcystis sp. M20BS1. The sequence goes on from NZ_JADBUZ010000180.1 coordinate 16,340, forward strand.
GGCAAAACGGCAGCGGCAGCGGCGAGTATTTTTGAAAATCCCACCTCTTTAACTCTCTACGGTAGCACCGCTCTCCTACAGGGAGCAATTGCTGCTTATGGAACCTATATCATCGGGAAAGCCGCTAAAATCTATCTAGAACGCGGTTGTAGTTGGGGGGCATCTGGACCGAGTACGGTGATTAATCAAATTCTTGCTCAAGTTCATCCGCAAACTATCTTATATCGTTTACGTCTAGAGCTAGAACAGTGATTTTAAGGTAAAAAGGAAAAAAGGCGACAGTGATCAATTAAATATTTCCGACTGACTACTGATGACCGACTCCTAATTTTAGAAACTTAATTTTTGACAACGACCACTAGCTAGAAATATTGAGAGAAAATCATGTCTGCTGCCCATAATTCTTATATTCCCCTTCCCGTTTCTCGCCCAAAAAGCCAAGGCAGTCAGCCTCGTCCCCAGTCACCAGTAAATCAGACGACCCCAACAGTAAAACCGACGACTAAATCGGTGGTGAGAGTTCCCGTGGCCCCAACACAAAAACAATTAGCCTCGCGTCAATTACGTTTCCTTTGCCTCCTAGAAAGAATAGTAGCTGTGATTACTTTTTGTCTGTTGGGTTCGACTCTGGGAATATATGCTTGGACGGTATATATTCCCAAGGTTTGGGACAAAGAATTTGGTAAACTGGAAACACTGCAACGTCACGAGCGCAATCTTTTGGCTACCAATGAAACCCTTAAACATCAACTAGCTGAACAAGCAGAAAAACCCGAAACCGGATTAACTCATCCCCAACCCTTCCAAACTATCTTTTTACAGCGTAAATCGGCTCCTAACCTGAAACAGTATCCCGCTTCTCAATCCCAATCTACCGTCAATTCTCAACCCAGAAGTGCCTATTAACAGTTATCAGTTATCAGTTATCAGTGGGTAAGTTAAAAGTTATCAGATGTGAGTTGTTAAGTGTGCAGTATTAAATAGAAGTTTCCTACTGTCTTTTTACCGATCACTGATTACTATTTACTGATCACTGTTTACTGATCACTGATCACTGATCACTGTTTACTGATAACTGATAACTGAAAGATACTGCTCATGACTGACACAAAAAGACCCCAATTTAGAAGCAAAGAAACTCGATCGCCCTCGGGCAGGATTCGGGACAGAAAGTCCTATTTAAACGACAAAAAACGGCAACAACAGTCAAAAAAAATGCCTGTGAGTAACGGGCGATTGATGGCGGTGTGGTTGATTTTAGTCATGGGTATTGTGGGTTTAGCCTGGCGATTGTACCAATTACAAATAGTCCAAGCGCAGGAATTGCAAAAAAGAGCCAGACAACAGCAAACTACCAGTATTAGACCCTATATTCCCCGGCGGGCGATCGTCGATAGTAATGGTAATGTTTTAGCGACTGATCGCTTGATTTATACTCTTTATGTACACCCAAAACTGTTTGCTATTCCCCCGGCAGAAGTGGCTGATAAATTAGCTCCTTTATTAAATATTCCTACTAATCAACTGATTCAAAGATTTAAAGAAAAAGAAACAGGAATTCGTTTAGCCAATCAATTAACCGAATCCGTGGCTAGGGGCTTAAAACAATTATCTCTTGATGGTGTAGAATTAGAGGAAAAATACGCTCGTTATTATCCCCAAGACGATGTGGCAGCCGACGTGATTGGCTATGTAGATAAAGAACATCGTGGCCAGGCAGGATTAGAGAGAGGTTCCAGTCAGTTATTAGAAAGAGATCCTTTTTCTGTCAATACAAGACGCATGGGAGACGGGCGAATTTTACCGGCTTTTGTTCCCGATGGTATCTTTCAATTTGATGAATTACAGTTAGAAGTAACCCTCGATTTAAAACTACAAAGAGCAGCCCGGACGGCCTTGCGGGAACAGCTAAAGAAATTTAATGCTAAACGGGGAGCTGTCATCGTCATGGACTCCCTTGATGGTTCTCTTTTAGCCCTAGTTTGTGAGCCAACTTTTAACCCCAATGAATACTATAAAGCCAATGTGGCTCTATTTAAAAATTGGACCGTAGCCGATCAGTACGAACCGGGGTCAACTTTTAAACCAATTATTATCGCCCTGGCCATGGAAGCAGGGGCAGTTAAAGCTAATACGGTAGTCAATGATCCGGGGGCGATTACTGTCGGTCCCTGGACGATTAAAAATGCCTCTAAACAGGGTAATGGGGCGCTAGATATGGCCCAAGTTCTGCAAACCTCTAGTAACGTGGCTATGGTGCAAATTGCCCAAAAAATGAGGCGAGTTGATTTCTATAAAAGTTTATTAGGATTGAAAATAAATCAAAGGGTTGGTGTAGATTTACCCGGAGAAGTGGCAGGATATCTCAAACCCGAACCAGAATTTCTGGATAATGCCATTGAATCGGCCACCGCTTCCTTTGGTCAAGGTTTATCCCTAACGCCTTTAAAATTAGTACAATTGCACGGTGCGCTGGCCAATGGTGGCACCCTGGTGACTCCCCATGTGATCAAAGGATTAGCCGACGACCGCGGCCGTTTGCACTGGCGGCCCGATTATCCCAGCAAAAAAGTCTTTTCTCCCACCGTGGCCCGGCAAGTGGTGGAAATGATGGAAACCGTCGTTAGCAAGGGGACGGGGGTAGCAGCCCAAATCCCTGGTTATCGCATCGGAGGTAAAACGGGAACCGCACAAAAAGCTAGTCCGACGGGGGGTTATCTACCTAACGCCAAAATTACCAGTTTTGTGGCGATTTTACCGATCGAATCGCCCCGTTATGTGGTTTTGGTGGTGGTGGATGAACCCAAGGGTGCGAATACTTTTGGCTCCACTGTGGCCGCTCCCGTGGCAAAAACGGTGATGAATACGCTCATTTCCCTCAAAGGTATCCCCCCCACCTACAAGGTCGTTCCGGCGGGTTCTGCGACCAATAAACCCCCGCGGCACGATTAATTTAAGTCTTGAGGAGAAAAGCCGCTAAATTGTCCGGTAACTCCCATTCTAAATAGGGTCTGCTGAAAAAGTTTTTCGTGGGTGTGGGGTGTAGGGTTTTACCGATTTTGAGGTAGTCAGTTATCTAATTTGGTTCTTCGGTTTGTGTTATGCAATGGACGGGGGTTATAAGGGATGAAACCCTTATAGAAACAGACATTACCGCAATTTTTGTCAATTGTTTGCGATCTGGAGCGAACTAATCAATTAAGTCTCTTGCCAGATAAGGATTTAGTCGATTTATGCCCCCCTATCGAACCATACCAAGTAACGAAGAACCTCTAATTTTCAGGGAAAAAGTGCCTAATTCTCCCCCCCGATCCCTCCCATATCTGGCACTTTTTGATTTCAAAAAAGCCTAAAGATATTATCCAACAAGGTTTTTAGATTTATTCAGCAAACCCTAAATAGGGTTTAACTATTTTGGGTGTTGCCGATTTCAGAGCCAATGGGAGAGTCGGTGGTCGGTCAAAGAGACACGCTCTCACGCGGTAAACAGCCTAAACTCTGGCCAGTATTGGAGCGGGTGTAGGGGTTCCAAGTTCCTAACTCCCGGGAGGAAGGACCACAAAGATAAGAGCACTCTAAATCGCTCAATACCCCGCAGAGCTGCGAACTGTAACTCGACTTTTTCAAGATAAGAGAATCGAGCAATTATTGGGAGAAGAAATAAAAACCGATTATATCATCATTGATATAATCGGGAGAGTCATGGATGACTTCAGAATTGTTGAATGATAGCTTCATAAAGTAAAAAAGCGACTGTCATATCACATTCCAGTCACATCTAACTTAATAATTGCTATTGTCATGATGCTAAACTCCTTTGGGAGGATTGTCAAAACAATCTTAAGAAGTTTGAGAGGGTTAGGGATAGCTCTCCAGAAGATTTAGTGGGGGAATCAGTGGCCGGAAAGCTTCATACCCCTAATTCGGTTAAATTAAGTACCTAAGCAAAATTAATTACAAATCTAAGCCGTCTCCCGTCCTGACTAGGAAATTAATTTTGCACGACTACTTATTGTTTTTGTCGTAACTTTGAAGCGATTCCCAACAGTCCGAAACCTAGCAATCCTAATATAGCGGAAGGTTCGGGAATGTCGGGAGTAGCGTCAAGGGTTATATTATCGAAACCTACCTGGGATCCATTTGAGGTCAGAACAATTCTTAAGTCCCCTGAAGGAAGAGTGCCGATACCTGCAGTGGTATAGCTAAAGCTGACATCTGCGAAGTCTCCAAGATTGGGAATAATATCATTCTTAGAGGCTAGAAGGTTAGCTCCGGCGTAAAGTTGGATATTGTATAAGCCCGAAAAGGTACTGACGATTCTTCTGCGTCCCACAGACGCGCTCAAAGTATATTTCGTGTCCGCTTGCAAAGTTGTTCCGGTAAGTGTCTGGGAGATAGTTCCCCCGTTACTGTAGGCTATTTGATTTCCATTAGGAGCCCCAACCCCTGGATTGTAAAAAGTGTTATTAAGGGTAGTACCATTGGTGAAAGCAAAATTCTGAGCTTGGAATGGATTAAGAAGCCCCGTCTGCGCCGAACCTGTTGGGGTTACCACCCAGCCAGTGATGGTATTATCGTTGGTAAACCCCTGTGGGGCAGTGATGATCGGGGCTTCAAAGCTGTTATTCGCTACGGTAAGAAGTGCAGCCTTAACTTGCCCCTGCGGAACAATTACCAAAAAAGAAGATGCGATCGCTATCTTGAATAATCCTAGCTTATTGCTGCCAGCAAAAGACATTAATTTCGCTAATATTTTTTGAGTCATAATGTTGACACTCCAAAGGAAAAATCGGAAATCACTCTCGGCTCATCATAGCAACACCTCAAACTTTTAGCAACACCAAACAGTAGGGTGAGAGCATCTCAAAAGCTATTGACAATTGGCCAATTTTGTGATCCGCTTGCTGTGTGGGCATTTCAGGTGATACTAGTCAATCAGAATAGTCACGAAATCTTCATATTTGGTCAATTTTTGCTTAACAATTGAGATGGCCAATTCTCCTCAAATATGCCTGAATCGCTCTCTGAGTAAGCAACTCAGATAAAGTTCATTTTGTTAAGGACTGTTAAGATGCGCTTACCCTGCACCCAACAATGATTGATAAGAGTCAATTTTGACTTTCTGTCTAATCTGCCTTTCTTCCTTGTTGTGACTCGCTTATAAGTTTTTGGGGATGTCTATTGATTGACCATAGAAATACTTGGCTCTTCTAGGTTCTGTGTGATAAGTTTAACTCACATAGGATCGATCGATCTTTGTGTTCTTTGTGTCTTTGTGGTTAGTTCCACCCCCTCGCTAGGAGGAATGTATCTTAGAATACATTTTACCCACCAAACCTGGGAGAGCCAATACTTAAGAATACTAATAGATTGAACGTTTAGGCTCCACACCCATGAGATTATACTAGAAACAAGCCATAGCCTGTGAAGAATAATGTTCCAAGAACTCGAAGCCATATTTGATGGGACAGTGCTTGAACCTGATGTTCCCTTAAAGCTAACGGTGGGTACGAGGGTAGGAATTCTTGTGGAGAGCGCATTGCCTAATCAAGTCAAACCGTCTAAAACATTTCTTAAAACTGCCCGGTTTCTAAAATTGTAGGGTGAACCTGATTAGTCGGAGAAAATTGACCAATATTTGTCTGGGGAGTTACCAACTAATGCTTACTTCTCTTAATCGCATTTTCTCGCCTATAGTATCTGGCGTTTTGCTTACCATAATTATCTCCAGTTGTCAAGGTGCAAATGTATTAACTTCGGCGAATAATTCCCAGACCAATCAATGGCAAAAAGTGACCGTAATCGAGGGTTTAGAGCATCCCTGGTCGATGGTTTGGCTACCTAACGGGGAAATCCTGATCACAGAGCGTCCAGGTCGTTTAAGGGTGGTTAGAGAGGGCAAACTGGACCCAAAAGCCATCCCTGGAGTTCCCGAAGTTTTTGCAGTCGGACAAGGAGGACTGCTGGATGTGGCAATTCATCCCCAATTTGCCCAAAATCGCTGGATTTATCTAACTTATGCCCACGGAGACCAGGAGGCTAATCGTACCCGCGTCGCTCGTGCGGTTTATGATGGTGCAAGTTTGCGAGATCTGCGGGTTATTTTTGAAGTTTCCCAGACAAAAACCGGCTCTCAACACTTCGGTTCGCGGTTATTATGGCTACCAGATGGCACTTTATTGGTAGCAATTGGGGACGGGGGTAATCCTCCCCTACAATTAGCGGGAGATTTAATTAGAAAACAGGCACAAAATCGGCAAAGTCATTTAGGTAAAATTATCCGCATCAATGACGATGGTTCTATCCCGAAAGATAATCCTTTTGGGGGTTCTAAAATTTGGAGTTATGGTCATCGGAATATTCAAGGAATCAGCTTTGATCCGATGACTAAACGAGTCTGGGCAACCGAACACGGAGCGAAAGGAGGGGATGAATTAAATTTAATTGAAAAAGGTAAAAATTACGGTTGGCCAGTGGTTTCTGCCAGTCAAGAGTACGGCACTAATAACCCAGTTTCCCGCGAAGAATCTCGACTAGGTCTGATCGATCCGAAAACAATTTGGACACCTGCGATCGCTCCTTCGGGATTGGTCTTTTATACCGGTAATCGCTTTCCTAATTGGCAGGGAAATTTATTCGCCGGTGGCTTAGTTTCCAGAGATATTCGCCGTCTGGAAGTGGATAAATCGGGTGAAATTATCAATCAAGAAGCGATTCCCATCGGTCAGAGGGTGCGGGATGTGCGTCAAAGTCCTGACGGATTTTTATATCTGCTCACCGATGAAGGTAACGGTCAATTAATTCGCATTGAACCGCCATCTAATTTGTAAAAGTTCACAGAAATTATTATGGAAACCCTGAAGATTTTTTAGCGAATTCTAGTATAGTTATGTTTGTACGGGAGCAAGCACTCGATTTATGAAGAAAATTTTACAGTTAGTGGGACTGGGTTGCATATTACCTATGTTCCTCGCCAGTGCAAGTTTAGCGGAAACAGTGGTGGAAAAAGTGGCTCGCACGGGATTTTTGACCGTAGGAACCCGTTTTGATGCGATTCCCTACTCCTACGTCAATGATAAGGGGGAATTGGTCGGCTATTCTATGGATGTGTTGGAACGAATTAGAAAACGATTGGAAACTCGTCTCGGTCGTCCCGTCACCCTGCAAATGATTGAAGCTAACCAACCCGGAGAGAAAATTAATCTCATTCGTAGCGGGGACATCGATATCGCTTGTAGTACGGCTTTTACTTGGGAAAGGGCGAAAGTTGTCGATTTTTCCATCAGTTACAGCATTTCTGGGATTAGGATTTTAGCCAAAAAAGGTAGCAATCTCTCCACTCCTCAATCCCTAATCGGTAAACGCATCGCCTTGGTTCCCACTTCTGCGGCCGTGGATGTGATTAAATTAGTACAACCGCAAGCGACAATTGTTACCACCTACAGCACCGTAGAAGAAGCGATCGAAGCTTTAAAAACCGGTAAAATTGACGCCATAGCGGGGGATAGCATTTCTTTAGCGGGAACAATCCTCAGAGATAACCCTAAAATCTACGAAATCGTCCCCGAAGAAGCTCTAGCTAATTTTGGCATTGCTTGCATGGTTCCCGAAAATAACTCTACTTTTTTGGATGATGTCAACTATGCCATTGTTAAAATGATGCAGGATTACATCACCAATGATACGGCCACCGTTAGTCAAATCGATCGCTGGTTCGGTAGTCAAGGCCTGGTTCCCATCCCCCCAGAATTATTAAAGGGGTTTTTTGCCTTCAAAGTTATCGAACACGCCCAAATTAATCCCCAAGAAGCCAAATAGGAGCATAAATTCAGGTGAATATCAGCAATAAAACTGGTTTAGTCGGCTTTCTTCTCGCTTTATCTGCCTTCGGTCTGACTAGCACCGCTCAGGCCGCCTCAGACGAGGCTAATCCCATTGAAGCGCGTTTAAGTCGTCTATCTAGCGCTGTACGCGAACGAGTTAACCAACTGCCGGAAGGTACTGCCGATCCTAGTTTACAAGCTTTAGGCTGGGGAGATGGTGGCAATCGCGGTTGGGGGAATAGTCGTGTCGGTGGTTGGGTAGATGGTCGCGGTGGTAGTTTCGTTAATGCGCGGCCCTGGGGCAATGGTTGGTCTGACCGTGGTGGTTTCTTTAATTCCCGACCGCGCTGGGGTAATGGTGGCGGTTTCTTAAATCGTCGGTAAGTAGGTTGGGTGAGGGGATAACTTTATCCTTATTATCCTGGAGCATCTCATTTATGCAAGTGAGTAATTAGGGTTTGCGGCAAAAAGTACGGGCGAAGCATTCGGATAGAAAATCTCCGGTTTCACCGATAGGTTATGCCCAAATGCTTCGCCCCTACAGGACTCGGGCCGATGAAGACGCAAGGTTTTGAACGACGATTCTCTCAAAATCTTGCACCTGTTTCGGAAGAAAAGCCCCAAAACCCTTACTTTGCCTACATTTCACATTTATTCAGCAAGCCCTAATTACAAATACCAGGCAAATGCTTCCGGATCATACTGGCACTACTTTCATATAATATTCCGCTTTTCCAATTTTCTCTCAGCACCTCTGAACGTTCTACAACTTTGATAAGTTTGTCTAATTTCTTTTTTCATTTCCCAAGCTATTGCCAAGCAGGGATGTTCTTTCAAGATAACTTCTAGTTGTTGTTTTTGCTCGTCCTTTAAGTCCTCTGGCTCTTCTAGGTTCTGTGTGATAAGTTTAACTTACACAGGATCGATCAATCTTTGTGTCCTTTGTGTCTTTGTGGTTCCTTCCACTCGCTCGCCAGCAGGACTGTATCTTAGAATACATTTTACCCACCAAATCCAAAAGAGTCAAAACGGTCATAGATGATTTTAGCATTGGGAAATAATTCCTTGATCACTGCTGTAAATCCTGACCACATATCGACGCTCACTTCTTTCACCTTCTCCCGAACTGTTTCTGGCTGTGCTTTTAAGGATTCTCAATTCATCTTGCTTATGTCCTTTAATCACATCTAGTCAAATTTTCTTGTCCAGATCTACGAACATTGACCACTGTTACATTTGGTAAATCGAGGAGTTGATCAAAATTTATCCACATAACCCACCTCCTGTTCCGTGTTACTATTGTACCATGCTCACACAGAACCTAGAAGAGCCAAATGCGGTTGAGGAACTTTTCAACTTGTTAGCCGGCGAGCGTTCTCCACCTAGGGCTTAAGGATTACTTTATTCTCAATAATCCCTGCTTCTTACTGTGACTCATTACGCCTATCCTAACCAAGAAGTTAATTTTGTCCTATTACTTACTATGTCTAACAACAATTCTGAACAAGTAGTGCGTCGTGGTCGAGTTTTTCCGGAGATTCAATCTACAGAGGAAGAAAAGGCCAAACATCGCGCCCGACAATTAGAATTTTATCATCGTTGTTGGCCGATTTTTCAGAGTTTACAGCCCCGGTTAATGAAACATTACTATGGTTGGTACATTGCGATCGAACCCGATAGCGGCGATTATTTTATCGATCCCGATCAAGAAGTGGCCAGTAAAAAAGCAAGGGCAAAATATCCCGACAAAATCCATCATATCTTTGGCATTAATGAAACTGGAGTTAGTGGCAGAATATGATTGCAGGGAGATTTGGAACCAAAGGACAAATTTATTTTGATATTGATTTAGTTGGCGATGATGGATTGATTCTACCCGCAGAAGTTATGCTGGATACGGGTTTTACCGAGTTTTTAGCCATAAATAGTCAAGATGCTGACAGTCTTGATTGGCATTTTTTGCGACAAAATAAATTGATAACCGCCCAAGGAGAAGCATTTTTTGATATATATTTAGGCAGAGTAAGAATTGATGGTCAGGAATACGAAATTCCCGTTTTTGCAGGGGAGGCAATTCAGGAGATTTTGTTAGGTTCGCGGTGGCTAAAACAATTTATCTTAGTAGCTAATTATCAACAAACACAGGTGACATTAGGATAATGACAAAAAAGGCGATTATTTTACTTTCCGGGGGATTAGATTCAGCGACAACAGCAGCGATCGCTATAGCAGCTGGTTATCAATTAATTGCCCTTTCTTTTCGTTATGGACAAAGACACGAGCGGGAATTAGCAGCGGCGAAAAAAATTGCTAATTTCCTCAATATTAAAGAACATCATCTGATCGAAGTCAATCTATCTTTGTGGGGAGGTTCCGCTTTAACGGATCAATCTATTGCTATTCCCCAAGAGGGAATTAACCCGAATATTATCCCGATTACCTATGTGCCGGGGAGAAATACAGTTTTTATTTCGATCGCTCTTTCTTTAGCGGAAGCAAGGGCAGCGGAGGCGATATATCTAGGAATTAATGCAGTGGATTATTCTGGTTATCCCGATTGTCGTCCCCAGTATTTAGAGGCCTTTCAAACTTTAGCTAATTTATCATCGAAAGCGGGTTTAGAAGGTAAAGCACCCCAATTAATTGCCCCTTTGGTGATGGATAGTAAGGTAGATATCGTCCGTCGTGCTGTTAGTTTAGGGGTCCCCATTGCTGATACTTGGTCTTGTTATCAAGGTGAAGTTAAACCCTGTGGTTTATGCGATTCCTGTCGTATCAGAGATCAGGCTTTAATTGAGGCTGGTTATCCCGAATTAGCCACTCGCCTATGGAAATAGTCGGGGAAAATAGGGAGGATAGTGAAAAATGGAGATAATCTAGGCAATTAAATGTTCAATAAGGATTTTACTGCCGATTAATATTAAAACTAAACCGCCGAGAATTTCCACCTTTTGACTAAATAAATTACCGAATTTATGACCGATAAAAACAGCTATAAAACATAAAGCAAAGGTAATGGAACCGATAATAGTGCAAGCTAAAAGTAAGGGAGTTTTAATCATCGATAAACCCAAACCAACTACTAAAGCATCGATGCTAGTAGCGATCGCTAATCCGATTAAAGTATAGGAATCTAGAGGATTAAACCTTTTTTCCTCATCATCATTTTGAACAGCTTCGTAGATCATTTTACTGCCGATCACCCCTAAAATAATAAAAGCGATCCAATGGTCAAAAGAGGCGAAGAAATCCCGACAGGTTAGACCGATACCCCAACCGATCATCGGCATAATCGCTTGAAATCCCCCAAAAAACAAAGCAATTTTCAAAGCCTTATTAACATGAATATGACGAATCATCAGGCCACTGGTCAGAGAAACGGCCACGGCATCGGCGGCTAATCCCACGGCTACAAAAGAAATGGTCAAAAGTTCGAGTGAAGTAAACATCTATAGTTGTTTATCCTTTAATTTCCCCTTATCTTAACTAATTTTTCCTCAGAAAACTTTCATATTTGTCTCATGATCCTCTCATTTATCTATCATTTCTCTAACCTAAAAATTCACTGCTCGATTAGTGAGAGGAGCGAATTGAAAACGTTTAAAAGCACATTACTGGTTCCTCACCGATCGCCTGTACCTGATGGATTGCTTCTGGGGTAAAACTGATGCTATCCTCAGCTTCTAGGACTTTTTCGCCCGTTACTGCGATTTTATCGGGAAATTCAGCCAGAGGGGTCCGAGGAACCAGTTTGAGGAACCAGTTTTCGGAGTTAACTAACCAATGCTGCTGTTTCGTGAATTCCCCTGAATTTTTTCCCAGACAAAGTTAAGAAAGATACTTTTTCCCATCATCGATCATCCCGTCTGCTTTTCAGGTGGCGAACGCTACCCTATAGGAAAAGTACCAAGTAAAAAATTATGATAATTTCGAGAATTACCAGAGAATCAGAGGGGAGAAAACGGTGATAAAATTAGCTAATTGACTCCAGTAACTTAAACACCCAATAACCGCCCACCGAAAATATGGCTGATTTTCTTAACACCTATGGTTTTTTAATCGTTTCCATGATATTTGGAGCCAGCTTAGGCCTTTCAGTTTATCTGCCCTTAATGGCTGGTCAATTATCCTTAGCAACCCCCGGTTTTTACGCTTTAGGTGGTTATGTAGCCGCCATTCTTTCCACGAAAGTTTTTACTAATACCAGTAGCAATTATCCCCTTACTTTGGTCTTTTTAGAAATGTTAGTTGCTGGCATTATTTCAGGAATATTAGCCATAGTTTTAGGTATTCCTGTTCTCCGTTTGCGAGGTATTTATTTAGCTATTGCCACGATCGCCTGGGTAGAAATTTTGAGAATTATTGCCCTTAATCTCGAGATAACTGGTGGTGCAGTCGGTATTTTCGCCATTCCCCAACCTTTCACCACTCAATTAGCCTACCTTTGGCTGGCTTTGCCCCTCTTATTCCTAACTATGCTGTTTCTCTACCGGTTAGAAAACATCAAAATTGGTCGGGCATTTAATGCCATTCGTGCCGATGAATTGGCAGCTGCGGCTATGGGAATTAATCCCACCTATCACAAAGTTTTATCCTTCACTTTCGGGGCAGTTTTAGCGGCAGTTGTGGGGGCGGTAAGTGCCCATTTTCTCAATACTTGGAATTCCCGTCAAGGCACTTTTGATGCCAGTATTATTTTCTTGGCTTTCGTTTTAATTGGTGGTTCAAGAACTTTTATCGGTCCAGTGGTGGGAGGCATTGTTTTAACTGCTTTGCCCGAAGTTTTACGCGCCCTCGGCGGCGTGAATGGTTTACCAATTTGGTTGGGGAATTTCTTGCGCGATGGTCGTTTGATTATTTTTGGAATTTTAATTGTTTTGGGAACCATTTTTTATCCCCAAGGCTTAATCACATCTGAATTAATCAAAAAACTAATTCCTTTTAAAAGAGGTTCCTCTCCTAGTCAAGAAGTTGATTCCTAATTACAGCAGATATAATTGTTAATAAATAAGCGGGAAAATCAAAGGTAATTAATTATGGAACTTGAAGATTATTTCTTATTTTTCAGGCTCTTCGTTACTCTTTATGCTAAATCAACATACAAGATGCCAAGACAACATACTTCTAACCCAAAAGTTCCGAAAGTTTCTAAAGCCATAGGCTCTCCGTTTTATTAGTTTAAGTTTATTGTTGATTCCCTCGACCATCCCATTCGTTGTCCTTCGCTCGAAATAACTAATTATTTCTCCAAACCAGTTTCGGATTGTTTGACAACTC
>NZ_JADBUZ010000181.1:0-14747 GCF_020245305.1 Microcystis sp. M20BS1
CATGGCTATCATTCTAGCAAATAGAGAGAATTCTTGTCCATTAAGAAATGTTACAAATTACATGGGTACATTAAGAAAAGTTAAGGGGCGTATCCATTGATGGATAAGGGTTTTCGGCTATTATAGTATATATGTATGGGGAAAGTTCAGTTATCTACAAGCATAGCATTTTCCAAAAGTGATAAAAGAAATGTAAAGTTATTTTATAGTAGTTGTCTTTGGTGTCTGTCTGTGTTACAATTACCACAGCTAGTGATTATTAACACTTAGCTGTAGATAAATCATCTTTTTTGAATTGAAATAACGGACTAACCGTGAAACTAATGAAAATTCAAAAAATTTTAAAAGGATCAATGTCGTAGACATTGATCCTTTTAAAAATCCCTTTAGCAACGACTCCTCTGCTCTTGTTCGGTAACAATGCTAAAGCTGAACCAATTAACCAGATTATTTTGGCTCAATCAAAACGGTGCTTGGAACCGGGAGAAAGAAAACAAATTACTTATCAAATTGAGGGGATCGAACGGGAAATAAAACAGCTAGAAGATAGAATAAAAGAACTGGAGAAGAAATTCTCGGACTGGCAGGAGGAGAGGAGGAGATTATATCCATTGTTTGTGCGTTATACAGTTGTATATCCTCGCGAAAACGGTGGAAGACGACATCCTAAAGACCAGGAAATAAAACGTGAGTATGAATATGCTGGACAACAGCTGATTTCAATCAATAAAAAGATGGACGAAATAAGTGCAAAAATATCGAAACTACAAAATACCATCTCATCCCTGCAACGATATCTGAACTTGCCTGACTGTGTCAAGAACCCTTGTCCTTGGAATGATATGGTATGTCAGAATTTGTATGGGGTGCCTGCGCGGTGATTTTTCCCGTGTCACTATCAAAATTAGGAGAAAGTGGCCTAATATATATATGAGGGTGCTTATTTCCTATTAAAAACCGCCAACAACCCAATGAAAACTTTAAATCAGAATCCCTGGCAAGTAGAGGGAGGAGAAACCCTGCCCCTACTTTACGAAATTGATCAACACCTTTGGTTAGAGGAAACAATAAAAATCCTCAAGGAAAATCGCTTAGATGAATTAGATGTAATCCATTTAATTGAGGAATTAGAAAGCTTGAGTAAAAGAGATAAAAACCGAGTCAGTAGCTTACTTGAACAAGTGATCAGGCATTTATTACTTTTACACTATTGGACAACAGAAGCAGAAATAAATCGGAATCATTGGCGAGCAGAAATTATCAGTTTTCGCACGCAATTAAGAAAATATTTAACGACGAATTTACAGAATTATTTAGCTGAGGAATTACCGATAATCTATCAGGATGCTTTCGATTATGTTCAACAAAAAACTGGTTTTTCTGGCGATTTTCCCTCAGAATGCCCTTACAGTTTAGAACAGTTATTAGATAAAAATTGGTTCAACTGTGAAGATTAGACATTAAAGATGATAGAATCATCAAGGAAAGCCGTTCTCAAACGATGGGGTTTTTAACCGAAATTTGCGATAATTAAGATGCGCTTAAATTATCAACTGGGCATCAATGCAGATTTTTAGTTCTTTTGTCTCATCTACGGCGACTTTTGCCGAATTATCCCTACAAGCAGCCAAGGCCCCTGTTGATACCCTCACTGGTTGGTCATTAGAGGATCGCGATCCGCAAGTGATCGAAAAATTTGTCCCCCTTCTGGATTGGTTTTATCACCATTATTTTCGCGTCGAAACCGATGGTTGGGAAAATATTCCCCCCTCAGGACAAGTATTATTCATCGGCTCCCATAACGGCGGTTTAGCGGCTCCCGATATGTTTATGATGATGTATGATTGGTTTCAACGCTTTGGCCGCGATCGCTTAGTCTATGGTTTGATGGATTCGCGAGTCTGGCGATTTTTTCCATCCCAAGCGCATCTAGTGGCCCAAATGGGAGCTATTCATGCTCATCCGAAAATGGCGATCGCTGCTTTGGATAGTGGCGCTAGTGTCCTAATTTATCCAGGAGGTGCTACGGATGTTTTCCGTCCCCACAGTTTAAGAAATAAAATTCATTTTGCCGGTAATCTAGCTTTTGTTAAACTAGCTTTACAGTACGAAGTGCCGATTATTCCCGCCATTTCCCACGGCGCTCACTCGACTCTGTTTGTCCTCGACGATATTTATCCTCAATTAAAAGAATTACATGAAAAGGGTATGCCTTGGCCTTTCGGTATTGACCCCGGGACCTGTCCCATCTATTTCGGTTTACCCTGGGGACTAGCTATCGGTCCCTTGCCGAATATTCCCTTACCCGTAGCGATACAGACGCGGGTTTGTCCCCCAATTATTTTTGAACGTTACGGCAAAAAAGCGGCCCGGGACCGCCGTTATGTACGCGAATGTTATGAGAAAGTCTGTTATTTGATGCAGCAACAACTCGATCAATTAGTGGCGGCCAATTCCCCCTGATACTATACAGGAAAGTGGGGACAGAGCGATCGCCATTGAGGATTGCTGCGGTCAGATTAACCCGCTTGTGAGATAATGAAGTGTTTTGAGCAAAGTTATCAGTACAAAGTTTTCTCTTGAGATTTGACGATTATTTGGGGAATGCAGAAAATTATGAAACTATTACCCGCAGAATGCCAGCATTTACAAGACAAAGTAGCCATAGTAACCGGGGCCTCGCGAGGGATCGGTAAAGCGATCGCCTTGGAATTAGCCAGCCAGGGTGCTACTGTAGTGGTGAACTATGCTAAATCTAGCAGTGCTGCCGATGCCGTTGTCGAAGAAATTACCGCGGCCGGGGGAAAGGCAATAGCTCTACAAGCAGATGTGGCTAAAAGCGAAGAAGTGGATAATTTAGTAGATAGTACCAAGCAAAAATTCGGTCATATTGATGTCTTAGTTAATAATGCCGGTATTGCCCGGGATACGCTAATGTTAAGAATGAAATTAGAAGACTGGCAAGCGGTCATCGATCTCAATTTAACCGGGGTTTTTCTCTGCACTCGCGCCGTCGGTAAATTGATGTTAAAACAGAAAAGCGGCCGCATAATTAACATCACTTCTGTATCTGGTTTGATGGGTAATCCTGGTCAATCTAATTACAGCGCCGCTAAAGCCGGTGTTATCGGTTTAACGAAAACTTTAGCCAAGGAATTTGCCAGTCGAGGCATCACTGTTAATGCCGTGGCCCCTGGCTTTATTGAAACTGATATGACTCATGACCTCAAAGCAGATGAAATTCTCAAATATATCCCCCTCTCCCGTTATGGAAAACCGGAAGAAGTCGCCGGAATGGTGCGTTTTTTAGCCGCCGATCCCGCCGCTATTTATATCACTGGTCAAGTCTTTAACGTCGATGGTGGTATGGTTATGGCTTAATTCAGTTATCAGTTATCAGTCATCAGTTATCAGTGATTAGTTATCAGTGATTAGTTATCAGTGATTAGTTATCAGATTAAAGTTTTAAGTTTTAAGTTTTAAGCTTTAAATGATATTATTCACCGCTCACTCTTCACTCTTCACTCTTCACTCTTCACTCTTCACTCTTCACTCTTCACTAATTACTGTTTACTGTTTACTAATTACTGATTACTGTTCACTAATTACTGACAACTGAAAATGACTTACTGTTTAGGAATTATCAATCGTTTTGGCATTGTTATGGGGGCGGATTCTCGCACGAATGCGGGAGTCGATTATATCTCGGCCTATCGGAAATTATTTGACTTTTCGGTATCGGGAGAAAGAGTAATTATGGTCTGTACATCTGGGAATTTATCGATTAGCCAAGGCGTGATTCACGAACTAAAAAGAGATCTGCACAATCAAGAGGATAAAAATCTCCATTCTCTGACTCATCTCTACGATATCGCCCACTATATCGGTGATAAAAGTCGTCAAGTACAAGCTAGGGAAAGGACTTGGCTAGAAAAAGATAATATTGATTTTAAATGTAAGTTTATTCTTGGGGGACAAATTAAAGGAGAAGAACCGCAATTATTCATGATTTATCCCCAGGGAAATCATATTCAAGCCACCAAAGAAACGCCCTTTTTACAGATAGGTGAAACTAAATACGGTAAACCGATTCTTGATCGCACCATTACCTATGATACACCCCTAGAGGAAATGGCTAAATGTGCCTTACTTTCCATCGATTCGACCATGAAATCGAATATTTCTGTCGGACCGCCTATC
The DNA here is from genome assembly GCF_020245305.1 of Microcystis sp. M20BS1. Lineage (NCBI taxonomy): Bacteria > Bacillati > Cyanobacteriota > Cyanophyceae > Chroococcales > Microcystaceae > Microcystis > Microcystis sp. M20BS1. Next base: position 4,201 of record NZ_JADBUZ010000181.1, read on the forward strand.
TATTTGAGTATGTATGAAGCTAATAGCCTAAGCCTACGTCATAAGTTACAATTGCGCCTAGGAGATCCCTACCTAGCCAAAATGCGGAAACTCTGGGAGGATTACGTCCGTCAAGCTTTCGAGGCTATGCCCAATGTGGAATGGCATTATACTGATGAAGATCCCAAAGAAGATATCATAATAGATTAAGTAACTCTTTGTGAATTAACTTTACAACTCGATGATCATTGTTACCTTGATGTTGGCAGGTAGTCTAGCTTGGTTTTTTAGTACCCTTGCTGGTGGGGGCAGCCCCCTGATTCTACTCCCCGTTTTAGGTTGGTTTCTCGATGCTGCCGTCATTCCTCCGGTTTTGACCACGGGGATGCTAATCGGTAATGTCCAACGCATGGGAATGTATTGGCGCGCCATTGACTGGCCCTCGACGGTGTGGTATTTACCCGGGGCAATTATGGGATCTACCCTCGGCGCTTTTGTGTTTGCCCATTTACAATTCAAATGGTTGCCGCTAGTTTTGGGAATTTTTCTGGTTTTATCCTCGCTTAAACAATTATTTCCCCAACAAGAAAATCCTTTTTTTGAGATTAAAACTTGGTATTTTATGCCCTCGGGATTTATCTACGCTTTCCTGTCAGGATTAGTCGGTAGTACCGGCCCGATGATGAACCTATTTTATATTAACTATGGGCTAGTTAAAGAACCAATGGTGGCAACGAAATCCGTTCACATGGTAGTAGTTCATGTGGCCAAATTAATCGCCTACGCAGCCTTTGGAGTTTTACATCTGCCTTTTCTTGGTTACGGTTTATTGTTAGGATTAGCAGCCTGGCCAGGCAATTGGTTAGGACAAAAAGTTTTAGAAAAAATGAGTCCCCAGCAATTTAAACAAGCAGTGATGTTATTCGTTTCGATGAGTGGCCTATTGATGATCTGGCGAGAACGCGGCATCGTCTTTTAAAATTTTGCTGACAAGGGGACAAATTTTGCTAGAATACTAAATAAAGGCAAATTGTACTAAAACAGTGTAATACGCCGATCACCGTTAGATTTGCTCCTTGATTAACCCCCTAGCTGAAAATGACAGAAATCGCCAATTTTACCCTCGAACAAGGTTTAGAACGCTACCAACAGGGAGAAAACGCTGCCAGTTTATTGCCCGAATTTAAAGAATTAAGCGATCGCAGTCCTAAAAATGCCGCCGTTTGGTCCTGTTTAGCTTGGTTATATATGCTCACCGATAAACCGGAATTAGCCCTAAAAGCCGCCCAAAAAGCCGTTAAACTCGATAAAGTTTCCCCCCAAAACCGGATCAATTTGGTTTTAGCTATGTTAGAAACCAAAACCGCCGGAGTTAGGGAACATATCGAACTGGTGCAACAATTAATTAGTTTAAACAAAGAAGTTCGCCAAGAAGTGGATGAAAATATCGCCGATGGTTTAGCTAGAAAACCCGATTGGAAAAGTTTAGAACGCGTTAAAGTTTGGTTAAATGAATAAGAATATGGAATTATCAAAACAGTTATTACTAGGCTTAAAAGCCAATGATTTTCGGCATCCCATCGACCTAGAGGCGACTAACTCCCTTAAACAGTTGCCCGGTTTAGATATAGCCGTAAGAAGTTTGTTAGGTTCCGTCGCTGAGGAATTCTTTTACCTAAATAATATTGCTGCTAGTGTTTTGGTGGGGGAAAAACAATTACCCGACCTGCATAATCTCCTCCTAGAAGCTTGCCGAGTTCTCGACTTAGAACCACCTCAATTATACATTCAACAAAACCCCGTTCCTAACGCTTATACCTTCGCCATGCGCGGCAAAAAACCGTTTATGGTGATGCACACTTCCCTAATTGAAATGCTGACTCCCGCAGAAATTCAAGCGGTAATCGCCCACGAATTAGGTCATCTCAAGTGTGAACACGGCGTTTATCTGACTTTAGCCAATATTATGGTCCTAGCGGCGGGATTGCTGCCCAATTGGGGGACAATGTTAGCACGATCCCTACAGGAGAGAATGTTAGCATGGGTGCGCTGCGCCGAGTTTAGTTGCGATCGATCCGCTTTATTGGCAGTTCAAGACCCAAAAATCGTCATGTCGGTGTTAATGAAGTTAGCCGGAGGTTCCCCCAGTCTCGCACCTTTATTAAATTTAGAGGCTTTTATCGATCAGGCCAAGTCCTACGATGCCGTCAGCGCCTCGGAAATGGGCGAAATGTTAAAGGGTTTGCAAACCCAACAGTTAACCCATCCCCTCCCCGTCCTGCGTGCGCGAGAAATCGATCGTTGGGCCAGTTCCCCCGATTATCACAATTTGTTAAAGGGGCCAAAAATGGGTTATAATGATAAAACTAATGCCAAGGGCGAATGGCGAAATTGGTAGACGCACCACACTCAAAATGTGGCGAGGCAGCCCCTCATGTCGGTTCGAGTCCGACTCCGCCCATTAAAATGACAAAAACCAAGCATAAGAATTTATGGTGCGTTACCGCAATTCTAACCTAGTGTCAGCATTCTTCCCTCGCTTTTAGCGATGGCATGAATGATGATCAGTATATAGACAATTCCCGAAAGCTGTGTTGTAATATCGGCATCCTGATTTGGAGAATAATCGATGTCAGAATACTCAAAACCTTTCGACAACATAAAAAAGACTAAACTGTTTAAGGATAATCAAGCTGGGGCAAGAGTAGGGCTGGCTGGTGGAGCTTGAGCAGCTATAGCCTTAGCAGGAATGTTACCATTTACAGCCCCTGTCTTAACTTTTTGCGGGCTTGGCGGGATGCTGGCTGGAATGATGACAGAACGCAGTATAAAAAAGGAGTTGACAAAATTACTGGTAAAAATAAATAATCCCATCAGACAAAATAAATAAAATTTTGGGATAATTAGGGATGAAATTACAGTTGTGATCCTGGCATTTCTGGCGAGAACAATTGATATTATTGGTTTGATTTGCTGTTAAATCTTTACTCCTGACAACGTACATTTTAAAAGGGCTTCTTCTTGATTATTAATATTAATTTTGCTTAAAAATATTTGCTCTTTTGGTGTGGGGTTCCAAACAAATAGTCCCGTTTCTAAATTGGTCTGAAAAAAAGCATTGGCAAGAGATGTAATCACTAAATCAAAATCTGTTTCAATATATTGATCTTTGTGAATATTGAGGCTTGTTGAAGGTATTCCTATCAATTTAGACCTTTGTTCTGCCGCTTTGTCTCCTAAGGTTCTTGATCTCATACATTTGACTTCAATAAAAGGTCTGATACCTCCCTGAAGACGGAAACTACCTTTTTTGGCTAACTTACATTCAGCAGAGTATTTTTTGGCGTTTTTTTGATTGATAATAGCTACATCTATATCGTGAGAACCAGCTTGAGGATTTAAGCGAGGATTAGTAACTAAATAATTATTTGCGAGTATTTTTGACAGTTCATCTTGTACAGTGAACTCAAAAAACTTGCCACGAATCATAGGAATAACTTTTGGATCATTGAGAACTTCTGTAATATATTTGATATTCAAACTATAACTCTTACAAAAACTTTCTATTTTTTCAAACCATTCCCATTCAAGCTCGTTATCATGCAAAAACTGCTCAAGCAATTTAATCAAATCTTCTGACATCATCAGTATTTACATCGGAATTTATAGACATAGTGTTAAAAAGCTCCGAAAGACTTATGTTTAATGCTCTACATAAAGAAATCAAGCATAGTAAAGAAGGATTCCTTTTACCACGTTCAAGAAGACTGATGTAAGTTCTATCCAAATTGGCCGCTTCGGCCAACCTTTCTTGGGATAAACCCTTTTGAATGCGAGCATTATGTAAACATCTGCCAAATTGAGCTAAATTGTCCTTTGCCATGCTTCGATTAAACTGCCTGACGTGACCCCTAGTCCACTGACTGACAGTCACAATAGAAAAACAAAAAAATGAGCCAGATTTTTCTGACTCATTACAGCTAAGATTTCAGGTAATTAACCTAACAACGCTTTTGCCTTCGCTACCACGTTATTCACGGTAAAACCGAACTTCTCTAGAATCACACCTCCTGGAGCAGAAGCGCCGAAGGTATCAACCCCCAACACATCCCCCTCATCGGTGATGTAGCGATGCCAACCCATAGTTGAACCCGCTTCCACCGCGAGACGTTTTTTCACTGCTTTCGGCAATACCGATTCTTTGTATTCTGCCGATTGTTCCTCAAATAGCTCCCAACAGGGCATAGAAACGACGCGAGCTTTAATTCCTGCTTCTTTCAACACCGCAGCCGCTTTATCGCAGAGATACAACTCGCCCCCCGTACCGATGAGAATGACATCGGGAGTACCTTCACAATCGGTGATAATATAAGCACCTTTAGCCACACCCGCAAGGGAAGTTCCCGCTAAATTGGGCAGATTTTGACGGGATAATGCTAGTAACGTCGGGCGCTTAGTTTCGCTCACCGCTACTTTATAAGCACCGGAAGTTTCCGTACCATCTCCCGGACGCATGACTAACAGGTTAGGAATAGCGCGCAGAGAAGCAACGTGTTCCACGGGTTGGTGAGTCGGTCCATCTTCCCCTAAGGCAATGGAATCGTGAGTCATTACCCAGATGACGCGGGTTTCTGACAATGCCGATAAACGGATAGAATTCCGCATATAGTCGGTGAAAATCAGGAAAGTCGCCCCGTAGGGAATCAATCCCGTGTTATGGAGAGCAATACCGTTACAAATCGCCCCCATCGCGTGTTCCCGCACACCAAAATGGACGTTACGCTCCTGATAACTGCCTTTTTGGAAATTACCAAAATGCTCTAATTCGGTGTAGTTAGAGTGGGTTAAATCCGCCGAACCACCGATTAAACCGGGTAAAACCCCCGCAAGGGCATTTAAGCAGATTTCCGAGTGTTTACGACTAGCGAGCGCCTTATCTTCGGGTTTATAAACCGGTAAAGCTTGCTCCCAACCTTCCGGCAGTTGACCGGTGGTTAACTGCTCAAATAAAGCCGCTTCTGCGGGATATTTAGCCTGATATTCGTTAAATAACTTATTCCAGTCCGTTTCTGCCGTCGCTCCCTTGTCCACTGCTTGCCGGAAACGATTTAACACCTCATCGGGAACCACAAACGGCTCGTATTGCCAACCTAACGCTTTCCGGGTTAACTCGATTTCTGTTGCTCCCAAAGCTGCCCCGTGAACATCGGCGGTATTAGACTTATTGGGGGAACCATAACCGATGGTGGTGGTGATTTTAATCATCGAGGGTTTATCGGTGACAGCTTTGGCAGCCGCGATCGCATTGGCAATGGCATCTAAATCGGTGTTACCATTCTCGACGTGCTGAACGTGCCAACCGTAGGCTTCAAAACGCTTGCTCACGTCTTCGGTAAAAGCGATATCGGTGGAACCATCGATCGAGATATGGTTATCATCATAGAGAGCGATTAACTTGCCTAAACCCCAGTGACCGGCTAAAGAACAAGCTTCCCCGGAAATCCCCTCCATATTGCAACCATCACCCAAAATGACATAGGTGTAATGGTCGATAATTTTGGCATCCGGTTTATTGAAACGGGCCGCTAAATGGGCCTCTGCTAAGGCCAAACCCACACCATTGGCAATCCCTTGACCCAGAGGACCGGTGGTCACTTCCACCCCTTCCGTGACGAAATTTTCGGGGTGGCCGGGGGTTTTCGATTTCCACTGCCGGAATTGTTTAATTTCCTCTAGGGGAACGCTATCGTATCCCGTCAGGTACATCAAAGCGTACTGCAGCATACAACCGTGACCGGCGGAGAGAACAAAACGATCGCGATTGACCCATTGGGGGTTTTTCGGGTTAAAACGCAGGAATTGATCCCAGAGAACAAAGGCCATGGGAGCGGCTCCCATGGGCAGTCCGGGGTGTCCCGATTTAGCTTTTTCTACGGCATCCACCGCTAAAAAACGTACCGCATTAATACAAAGTTCTTCGAGGGATTGGGAGACTACAACCATAATGTTTTTTAGAATGAACTACAAAAATAAGACCAGGTTAAAGAGGGAGCCACTCACAGATTACTCTTTCAGGGGCATCGACTCAAGCATATTTTCTAAAAGCTAAGGTGACGTTATGGCCACCAAATCCAAAGGAGTTGGAAAGGGCAGCGTTAACTATCTGCTGACGACTTTCGTAGGGGACGTAATCAAGATCACAATCGGGGTCAGGATTGTCCAGGTTGAGCGTCGGGGGAATCCGATCATTAGCGATCGCCATTACCGTGGCCACGGCTTCAATACCGCCAGAACCGCCTAAAAGGTGGCCTGTCATCGATTTGGTGGAACTGACGGGGATTTGGTAGGCCGATTCTCCTAAAGCTTTTTTAATCGCCTTGGTTTCCGTGGGATCATTGGCCCCCGTACTGGTCCCGTGGGCGTTGATATAGCTAATTTCCGCTGGAGTTAAACCGGCATCTTTGATCGCTAATTCGATCGCTCTGGTGGCCCCACGACCGTCGGGAACCGGTGCCGTCATGTGATAGGCATCGCAAGTCAGACCATAACCGATCATTTCGGCGTAAATACGCGCCCCACGAGCTAAGGCCGTTTCTAATTCCTCTATAATCAAGATTCCTGCCCCTTCCCCCATGACAAAACCATCCCGATCCTTGTCAAAGGGACGACTGGCCCGGGTGGGGTCATCGTTGCGGGTGGACAGGGCTTTAGCGGAGGCAAAACCAGCCAATCCTAGGGGGGTAACGGCGGCTTCCGTCCCACCGCAGATCATCGCTTTGGCCGAACCCCTTTGTACTAGACGAAAAGCATCGCCGATGGCATTGGAACCGGCAGCACAAGCGGTCACGGTACAGTTACTCGGTCCCTTGGCTCCCGTATGGATAGCGGTTAAACCAGCGGCCATATTGGCAATCATCATCGGGATCATGAAAGGACTACACCGGCCCGGACCTTTTGTCAAGTAAATTTCCTGTTGATCCTCCAGCACTTTTATACCACCTACGCCCGTACCGATTAGTACACCTATATCATCGGCATTGAGAGCGTCGATAACTAATCGCGAATCTTGCAGCGCTTGCAAACTGGCGGCGACGGCAAATTGAGCGAAACGGTCCATGCGCTTTGCCTCTTTGCGATCCACATATTCGTGGGGGTCAAAACCCCGCACTTCCCCAGCAATGCGACAAGCGTGACGGGAGGCATCAAAGTGGGTGATTAAACCAATGCCACTTTTGCCGTTGATTAAGCCTGTCCAATAGTCTGCTAGATTATTGCCGAGGGGAGTGATCGCACCCATCCCCGTGATGACAACCCTTTTTAATGGCAATTCTGTCATGTTTGTTCAAAAATAAGGGCAGATTTTGCCCCAGATATTTAATCCTAAATTGTCAATTCTCCCGCAATAATTAGGCGGTTGCTCTCCGGCCAATATAATCGGCAGCTTTGCCCACAGTGTCAATTTGTTCGGCATCTTCGTCGGGAATTTCAATCTCAAATTCTTCCTCTAAAGCCATCACCAACTCGACCACATCAAGGGAATCAGCTTTCAGATCATTAGCAAAGCTTGCTTCGGGAGTAACTGTATCCGGATCCTCTACTTCTAATTGTTCCACAACAACTTTTTTAACTCGATCAAAAATGTCTGCTTTACTCATGGATGTCAATTTTTATCCGCTGGTTTACCAGACTCTAGCCCCTAGGGTCTGGGGAAATGGGGCGGTGTTACCATTTCCAGCAATAAATTTCGGTTAGCTTTTTCACTGACCATTTTTCATCTTACTGGAAGTTGTTCCCCTCTTGATGAAGTTTTTTTGCGATCATCAGGGAAATTGGGGTGTAGGGTGTGGGGTGTAGGGTGTGGGGTAGTGGGGTGTGGGGTGTAGGGTGTAGGGTGTGGGGTAGTGGGGTGTGGGGTGTAGGGTGTAGGGTGTGGGGAGAATAAATAAAAATAATCTCCTGTCTCCTGACTACTGACTACTGACTACTGACTACTGACTCCTGCCTCCTGAATAAAAAGCAAAAATATAACGGATAACTCTGAAATTAAGATAATAATCATGGCTGACCATCACCCAAATTTTAGAATTTCCGTTTTTTTGGTTTTCTTGACTACTATTCGGCGGTAGCCAATCCAGTTTCGGTGCTGCCGGTGCTGCGACGACGGGTGAGAGTATTAAAGAGCATAATTCCGATCGCTTTGATTAGATTACCTTCCAACTCTTGGAACATTTTCATGTTCATGCCAAAAGCGGCGTTAGCTTCGGTGACAATGCGATCGGCCATGGCTTGATCCACCGGTAACTCGTCGAGGGTTTGACGATAGTGGTTTTTATAGGCTTTTTCGTCGGTAATATCTTTGAAATCATAGAAAGCTGTGCCACCAGTTTCCAGATTCATCGCTTTTTCGGCGATTTTTTTCAAGATTTGCCCCCCGGACAGATCGCCGAGATAACGGGTATAGGAATGAGCGACTAATAATTCGGGTTCTGTTGTGGCGATTTCCCGAATCCGGTTAACGTAGGCCTGACCTGCGGGAGATAAAGCGATCTCGTTGCGCCAATTTGGACCATAATAAAAATATAAATCCTGTTCTAGCGCATTTTTGCGATTGAGTTCAGGAAAACAGATTTTAGAAACGACGGGATGACTACGAAGTTTTTCCATCTCCTCTTCCATGGCCGAATAGACGAAGTAGAGGTTAGCCACCAGTTTGCGATAGGAAGTTTTTTCCACCACACCTTTGAGAAAACACTTGACAAAACCGACGTTTTCTGCCATGGTGTGAGATTTTTTCGTGCCTTCTCGCAGTTGAGTTGATAAATTAACGCTCATATTATGATCACCTGTTGGGATGAGTAGAATGGATCGGGTTCGTTACAGATGCTTACTAAAACCGCCTATTTTGGTAGATTAAACTGAATCGATCGCTAATTTTATTAAGAATTTTTACAGTGCCGCCGGGGGAGCTTAGGGGGAAAAGTTAGCTCTAGCAGGACTTAACCGTCGGTTGAAACTGGTATTGAGCCAGATGGCGAAATTGTAAAGATTAGTGAAAAACTGCTGCCTAGGTCATCTTGGGGAGAGAGAGGCTAGGACATAGCACTAATATCGATTATCGAGCAACATTCTTCACACTTCTTATTAATTCTTAACATTCAGGAGACTTAGATCAGCAAAATTTCACAAATTAAAACCGAATTTAGCAATCATGCTTATAATCAGTACAGGATTCTTTATGTTGTGCTAAACTCAAGCCCTTGAGAGACAAAGCCCTAGTTGCGATGTCAGCGAGAACACATTTAGCAACCCCCTACCCAAACCCTTAGTCATAACACTCTGGTAATGCCCCGAATACTTGTAATCGATGATGATCCTGCGATCGCGGAATTAGTCTCCATCAACTTGGAGATGGCGGGTTATGACGTTAACCCCGCAGAGGACGGGATTAAAGGCCAGGCCTTGGCCGTCCAGTTACAACCCGATTTAATCATGCTGGATTTAATGTTGCCCAAAGTCGATGGTTTTACTGTCTGTCAGCGTTTGCGACGAGATGAACGCACGTCAGACATCCCGATTTTGATGCTGACAGCCTTAGGACAAACCCAAGATAAAGTGGAAGGTTTTAACGCCGGTGCCGATGATTACCTGACCAAACCTTTCGAGGTGGAGGAAATGTTAGCTAGGGTACGCGCTCTCCTGAGACGCACCGATCGCATTCCCCAAGCCGCTAAACACTCAGAAATACTCAGTTTTGGGCCTTTAACCCTGGTTCCCGAACGTTTTGAGGCGGTCTGGTTTGAAGGTGTGGTCAAGTTAACCCATCTAGAATTCGAGTTACTCCACTGTCTTCTCCAGCGTCACGGTCAGACCGTTTCCCCCAGTGATATTCTCAAGGAAGTCTGGGGATACGATCCCGATGATGATATCGAGACTATTCGCGTTCACATTCGCCATCTGAGAACGAAACTAGAACCCGATCCCCGCCACCCTCGCTATATTAAAACCGTTTACGGTGCGGGTTATTGTCTGGAGTTACCCACCAATGAACAGGTGGTGCTTGATTCATCGGCGGCAACAGTTTAAACGGGGAGCGATTGTCTAAATAGGCAATAGGGACTATTGTTTCCTCGCTCCTCCTCCTCTTCAGATTGAGAAGGTTGACCGGCGGTTAGGTTTTGATGGCTATGGCTGCGGCCTCTTTGTGACCCTGACGATAACAAGGGGAAAACACCCCTAGCAAGTCAGGACAATGGCGGGAGTAATTACTGGTTGAATTTAGTATCAGCAGAAGTCTCTCGCTTTTAGCCATGGGACGGCGCTTTTAAACGGGAAAATTACTTCGCCTTAGGGTTCCCCTCATGAATGCTGAATATATGGGGTTTGCTGAAAAAGTCGCTCAAAGAATTATGCTATTGAGTGCCAATAAGTAGGGCTTGCTGAATAAATCTAAAAACCTTGTTGGATAAGGCTTTTAGACTTTTTTGACCTCAAAAAGTGCCGACCATTGGAGGGATCGGGGGTAAAATTCAGGTACTTTTTCCCTGAAAATTAGGTAACTGACTACCTCA
>NZ_JADBUZ010000182.1:0-19016 GCF_020245305.1 Microcystis sp. M20BS1
ATATTCAGATAGTAATGTTTTTTCTGCTGGTGAAGAATTAATTAAAAAAATATATAATACTCAAAGTTTACAGCGCAATACAGAAGATAAGAATTTGGCAGAGACAAAAGACAAGTTACTCCAATTAGTCACTTTGTCTCTTGCTACTATTAGAATAGTTCTTGATAGTGATGGGGTCATACTAAATCCAGTTCTTGATAATTCTAGTAAAATAATGTAAAATTTAAGTAATGAACCAAGGAAGAAATTATGAGTAAATTGCAAGATAAAGTTAACGAATTAGTTAAGTACATTCTTGAGTATGAAACTGATTATTGGAGTAAGTCAGATATTCAATTAACCAAAGAGGAAGCTGAAAACATGGCTGCTATTTTGATTGGCAGTTTAATTGATGACATTGAGGATGCTGACATTGAAGATGCTTATAATGAAATGTATGAACCACCAGATGATCCTGACCCACTTTATATATATGACGTTCAGGCAAGGTGGACAATTAATTGATTTAGTTATCAGTTATCAGTTCAAAAACAACAATAAATCAAGGAGAGAATTATGAAGCTTGTTGCAGCAAACATGGACACTACTACAATTAGTCGTTATGCTAATTTTTACGCAGAACAATATAAAAAGGCTAAACAAGAAGCTGGGGAAAATGTACACAAAAAACGTGACGCTTTAAAAGCAAAAATCAGAGAGTATAATAAAATTTTAGAACAGCGTGGACTTGAAAAAATAGAGGTGTAATCATGGGAAAAGAAACTAAAAAGGTGTGGAAAAACTTATCAAATCAGGATGACATTGATAAGAGCAAGGGACTTATCCGAGAAACGGAAGAACAAGAGTCTGCCAATAGACTTAAGGCGCATTTAGATTATTGCAGGCAAAATTCAAAAAATTGGAGATAGCAGATGCGATACACAATCAGGACAATAGATAAAAGAAACAAATTTTGCAGAATTAGAACATCTATGCACGAAAGCCGATTAATGGCTTATCTAGAAGCTTTAGCCCGCAACGGACATAATAGCATCGTAGTAGAGGAAACAGTAGGTATTTCCTAATAATTTCACCCAACAGGAGAACAAATGGATATACAGCTAGTAGCGGAAAAGCTATTCAATTTCTGTAAAGAAAAATACCCAGACTTAGACTGGAATTTTGATTTTACAGATAATGACTATAAAATCATTCAATGCTTAACTTTTTCTGATGACAACATAGAGATTAAATACGGTATTTGGGCGGGATTAGACGGACAACTTAAGTATGTTGAGTGGCAAGATAACCAAATAGGAAAGTTTAAAATTTGGATAAATCCTCCTACTGAGGACATGAGCTATCGGTATGAAGACTATACAGTTTTTGAGAATCTTGCCTATTATAAACATGAACTATGGAGTGCAGAATATTGGGCATTAGTTAGTCAATACCGAAAAGTAATGCTAGGTATTTTCAATTTTATTGCTAACGAAATTCAAGAATAAACAGGAGTAACAAGTGGACATAAAACAAGTAACAGAGAAAATATTGGAGTTCTGTCACAGAAGTTATCCAAATTTAAGATGGAATCTTGACTCTGAAAATAATACAATTCAGTGTCCACTTTTTCCTGATGAATTAATAATAGAGGTTTTTCTGGATGGACTGCTTAAGTGTGTTTCATGCGAAGCGTATTGTGTAGGTGGATTTGAATTATGGATAAACCCTGACGATAGAGACAATAATCGTTCTTATGAAAATAAGATATTCTTTGATTATATTAGAAAGTCAAAATCTGATTATTTTGATAACAAATACAGAGAAACTCGAAAAGTAATGCTGGACATTTTCACTTTCATTCTTGATGAGATTCAAAAGTAAATAGGAGCAACATATGAACACATGGGAAATAGACGCTTACAAAATGATAGAGGTATTAAAACAAATAGGGGTTTTTTGTGATAATGCCTATAAAATGGCTGATTACTCAAAATGGATTCTTAAGCTAAGGCAAATAGATGTTTTTACCGATTTAGTGCTAGAAGGCTCTATCAATATTCTCTATCCAAACGAGCTAAAAGGAAGATACGATGTTTGGGTTGAGTATCGTTCTAAATCATCTAAAACTTTAGTAGTTAGAGTAGAGGGGACAGCCACTGGGTATGATTGGGTTAAGATAGATTCGATTAAAAAAGAACCAAAAAGTGAAGGAGACAACAAAACCTTAAATATCTTGATTCCAGAAGCGACAAAGATAATGGAGACTATTTTAGGCTTTATTAAAACAACTGAGGCTACAGACACTTGAAACAATAGCAACAAATGAAGAACTTAGAATAGGCAAGAGGTAGTTAAATGTGTGTAATTAATTATCTCTATTTATTTACATCTAATGCAGCATCGCCGGGATAACTCATTGTATCCTGTATGCCCGGTGTTATTTGTTCAGTTGCTAGTCTGAGTGATATCACGGGAGACCTGAGTTTGGTTTGTACAACCTTAATAGATACAACGTCAGAACTATACGCAAGTGCTAGCAATATACTAGATTCTGCCCTATTACTCTCATCAGTATACTGCCGGAGCCTAGACGACCACAATTTATATATAACCCATGTGAATTACTTATTAGGTACACTACGCCTCCAATTGCCAGCGGCCTATCCAACCATACTAAAAATGGCTGCGCCTTAATAGATTCATCGAGGACTACATCACTAGCTGGCTTTGCTCGATTCTCCCTACAACTCACATTAGGCCTGGGGGTTATAGTGCGGGCTGTAGTACTGGTATTATTAGTTATACCGAATACACCATTGTCAGTAGAGTCCCCTATTTTATACGACACTATACAGTGCAGATCCAGTGGGTAGTTAACATTGTATGCCTCAGTCGAATAACCTATATAATTAAACACATAGCCGTTCTGGTCTGGTACACCTGAGTTCAGACGTATCTGTAGTATACCTAGGCCCGCACTAGAGGCACACATATACACAACTCGCTCACCTGTCAAGCTAGGTAGAGCATATGGGTTCTGCACAGGAACAAATGGGCCCGGCGTAGTCTCATTGTGAGGATATACCCCTGCTATGCGTAAATTATTGTCGAATACCACACGAGTCTTACCATCACTAGCAGTAGTTGTAACGGCTCCAGTTATAAGCTCTCGGGAGGGTATACGCGCGTGGAACCCCATAACATTAGGTAATACTTCATTATTAGCAGCACCTAGCGCTGTGTCTAGAAACTCTACTAACTGAGAACGCGTGATATCTATACCGGGACTGGGGCCTGATTTATAACCAAAGTACGTAATGCCGTCTATTGTGTTTATTGGAGTAATCATCGAATTTGTTACAGGGGAGCTATTCCTCGGACTACCACTACTTCGGGGCAGTCATCGTTGGTAATTGATAAAATTACATTATTGAGAGCATCGAAAACGGTAAATTGACATCTATATTTAAGTGGATCGTCTGGGCGAGTTACATCAGTAAACTTAATTGTAAAATCTCTATCGTCCGCATGCCAGCTTATTATACCCATCTGTGCGAGATTAGGAGTAGCAGTAAAATCACTTATGATTGCAGTAGTAATATTATTATTAGTATCCTTGTAAATTATTTTTATAAATACTTCACTGGGGGTTTCGTATAACCCATTTCCGCAGCCATAAAGAGGCGTTAGAAATTCTACTGATTCAATCGTTCCTGTAATTACTGTTGGATATGGATTTGTATAGATAGCATTCCTAATGGTTGGATTACCTAGACAATCAAAGGATTGATAAGTAGATATAGACAGATCTACATCTAAATCACCTGGTTTCACCTCCCACGTAGCTGGATAACCCCCTCCTGAGATAGGAAGAAGATTGGTCGAATAGGATTCTCCCGCAATTTCTTGCCAATTTTCATTGGGGTATCTGTATCTAATCTTTTTCGGCTCCTGACCAGGGCAATATACAGCAGATTGGTTGACTTCAATAATTTTTGCTGGCCTATCAGGTAAAACCCCAGGGCAATATATAGCAGATTGATTGACTTCAATAATTTTTGCTGGCCTATCAGGTAAAACCCCAGGGCAATATATAAACAAGAGTTCAAATGGACAGAAGTCAAATTGACCTGCGAGACAACCATATGACTCTGGTGTCTCACAAATACCAAACCAGTAACAGATATTACACTCCTCGTCATCTGGGACTAGCGCGCCTGCTGCTGGTATATCATCTATAGTGCCAGTCCCCAGTATATTACCCTCTCGTATAACCAGCACGCCGCCAGGAGCAGGATTAATTCTTTCTTCCCATCGTCCTAGTACTCCTACGCGCGCTGATGGGCGGGGCATACCTAGTAGTCCTGTGCCTAGGGTGGTGTTACCGTAAGTAGGTAGATTACCAACTACGTGCAGCGCCTCTCTCCACGCCTCTGTAACATATACTTCTTGATACCCTAATCCCATTAACCAGTTGAGAATACCCGATATAGTCACAGGGACCTTAGTCGGAGCCGTAGGTACTACTAGTGGTTTATTATACGCCGCACTAATTGAGGGTACTATGGCCTCTAGTATGCGGCCTAGATTACCTGATCTAATGGCTGTTTTACTGAATAGGCCAAAGTCTGTAGGTAGAGCCCCTCTTACGCGCGACATTGTCTTATCTATACGATAGAGATAGTTCCTATATAGAGGGCCCAGTTCATCTAGTACTCCTAGGAATGAGGTGCTGGATAGCTCTCTAGCTAGTGATAATCCACACTCTAGCGTAGGATCATTATCTAATATAGCGCGGTATGTAGTATTTAAATTAACATCTCCTACTAACTCTAGTTGGAGTGCTAGGAATGTAGGGCTCACTGTACCTGCTTGTCCTATTATATTAGTCAGGCTCGCCTGCACCTGGCTAGGTGTATCGGCGTAGTTAACTAGCACGCGGCTTATAAGGGCCCCTAGTGTTATATCTATAGCATCAGTGCCCCAGGAAGATGTGTAATAGTAGAGGCGCGCGCTCTCTATTAATCTATGAGCATGGGGTAGGTATGATCTATCTACACGACTATAGGCCAGTATAGCTAGGGCCGCTGTTATCGTACCACTAGCTGTAGGACTATCTAGGCTAAGTGACGTGCTTAGAGGGCGTGCGTCTGTCCAACCAGTAATCATTCTACCGCGGCTATCTATACGACTCACTAGATACTCTGCTAGTGGAGTGACCTTATCTCCGTAGCCCGCAATGCAAAGCGCTAACAGTACAGCAGCGCACGATCTATCTCTTACCTCTCGAGATACGCGTTTATTATTGGGGCCCACCTCTATACAGTCGCTGCAGTTCTCTACTACGCGTATCTCAGTTAATGCCTGTAGTTTCTCTGCCTCGGGGCCGTATATATCGGCCTCAGAGCTCAGACTATACACAAAGCGAGGGATACTCCCTCGTCTGCCCGGTAGACTGCCGGGATCCATTAGTTCTAGTAGGCCCGTGCATGCCCGTCTAACGTATTCACTGACTGTCGCGTCTATTTCAGAACTGCGGTATATTACATTAGCGTCTGGCCGTATAGATGCCCCTACCATACCTATGATAGCCCACGCTAACTCCTCAGTATCTACCGTCTGATTCGCTAGGGAGCGTGCTATGCCTAGCTGCGCGTGAGGAAGGCCTTGTGTCTTGTAGTAGCGTAATAGGAACTCTCCTGCCGTTGGGCTAACGCGCACTACCTCAGCGTACGGCAGACCTGGTATGAGGGGTGTAGTTAGCTCAAGGGTACCTTGCTTCTGTGGATAGAGGGCGTAATTGGAGCGCCCCGGTGTGCCAGTGAGGGGGCACACTACACCCACGTTGATTACAGTAACTCTATTCTCATTATCAACTTTACCCGCTATGAAGAAAGGTTTACCTACTGGGAAGAAACCTTCTGTACCCAGCGGGCCTAGTGCCTGATTGCTCCATATACCTATTCGCTCTACGCATTGCGTAGGGGTACAGTTGATCTCCAGGCAATTGGGATCCGGTGGTAAGTTTATATTATTAATATAGCCTTGTCTATCACTAGCCAGGAATAGCTCTACCTCTCCTATCTCAGGATCAGGTATGCCCCCCGGGATTAGTAGTCGTGATAATCTATAACGATAATTAACCAATTGGAACCACCTCTACACTCTCTAGGACTGGCATAGTATCAACTGGTGCGAGTGGTAATGTACTCAGCACTCGGGCTGCGCTGGCCCCTGAATTTACTAGAGCAAGACCTATACCTCTCGCTGATGGACTAGTGAGAGGAGCTAGGTTTCTGAAGTATTGTCTTATAACTAGACCTGCGTTGACATTACCTGCTACGGCCACACGTACATTATACGGGAATGGCCGTAGTGTCCTGACCCTGAACCCGATGCCTACTGCCTTATTATTCTCTATAACTTTACTTATCTGAAATAATGTGCGCTCATCGCTCGCGTCGGTATAAACAGTTATATAGCCAGGCGTGGGGTCAGAATCAACTATGACTATTCGGCTGAGTGTATTTATCTCGTTAATTATAATCGCGCGTAGAGCTGATAGACTGCTGCTATCTGATAAGTCTAGGTATTCAAAGACGCGTATGCGTAAATCATCGTCACTCTCTCTATCAGTACCATTTACGATATCACCTACGGCCTCATTGAACGGGTTTCTATATAGGCCCACTACGCCAGTAGCACCCGTTACGGGATCGTGCAGTGCGGTGCCAGCTGGTATGACAGCCTCACCTGGCCTCCCTACTGTTACAGCTACGCGTGTCTCGCCACTATTGTTTATGGCCTCACTTAGAATAATAGTTACATTATCAGGTGTCAGCATAACAGTACCCTTTGGTACCGGGCCCAGTACTAGTGCGTAGCCATTAGCTGGTGTGCCCTCTTTTCTAATTATCCCGTATAATAGAGCCATCGCATCTAACTCTACGTCGGTGGCATCCATTATAGTAACGGGCCGTGTTTCCTCATATAAATCTACTATACAGGCAGCTATAGCTCGTAATAGGAAGTAGAGATTACTGAGTGGACTGATGGTACCATTTAGTAATGTCCCCTGCAGTTTTTGCTGGATGGTACTTAATATAGTGTTTAGATTCATAAAAATACCTGTTATGTTTGCCCCTAATAAGGCTTAAGATTAATTGTAACTCGCTCTAGAGAGCGCTTACGAAGGTGTCAATGTAGTTGTGAGAGAGCGGTTATCATTATACACAACGTTAATGCGTACCTCGCGCGGGCCTGTTACCTGGATATCTACATCACGTACACTATACACAGATGGTAAGGCGCGTAGAGCGTTGGCTATAGCTATATCAGCCCTACCTACCCAGTCAAGATTGAGGGGATCAGATAGATAATTATAGAGGGCATTCCCCACGTCAGCGTCGACTAATCGGAAGTCGCTAGTACCAGGTATCCATATAGCTACGTGACCCAATGGAATCTCCAGAGCTCGCCTTACTAGATAGTCTCTTTCGTCTACTAACATTAGATCGCCAGTTGTGCTGAGTAGTATATCTCCGTCTCTCGTCGCTATATCCACAGTTATAAAGCTATAGGGGGATAAATACTATAGGGTAGCCCCACTATCCAGTAGTCGGTGGGCGCCGTTAACGCAATAGAACAATAGCCTCGTCTATTATTTGCCTCTAGTATAAGCGTATAGTAGCCTTGAGTTAATTGATTATCCTTCTTCCATAGGAATAGGGTGCCCCTCTCCCCCTGTTCACTCTCTCGTTTCCATAGGCGCGTACTAGTAGAGCAGGGTATAAGGCGGGGGTTGGGGCTCTCACTATAAAGAATCTCGAGCGTCAGGCTATCTACGCTAGGTAGAGGGGGTGCGTATACTGCTATGCCGTAGCGTATGACTTGTGGGGCGTCTACTGGTGTTATCATCAAAAAATCATAGGTTTGAAACCCCGTCCTTCTAGAACGGCTTTACAATTCGCCAGGAGTTGTAGGCAAGAAACTTACAATCTTCTGGCTTTGCGTTTTGGCAAGCCCCGTCGCTTCAACGCGGGGTTGGTGACTATTTGACTAGGTACGATGATGAGATAAGGGGAATGAGGCGGCCTCCGATAGCAGTACTGGGTATAGTGTATATAGTACCTCTATCATCAATGAGACGGAGATAACCGTACTGACCATCATATATAGCATGGCCTACATTAGTCTCCCAATCATAGTCAGTTATCCTGTAGGTTAGCACTGAGGATGTATAGCTATTATCAATCTGCACTGGGTACAGAGTACTATTATCGTATGTCCAGCTATCTACTATTATTTGTAAGTCATCCTCTCTACCAGGTAGTAACTCTAGTTGGGTATAAAACAGTAATGGATTAGCTAGGCCCCACGTTAATTTAGTATTGATTGATAATATCTGTGTATCTGCTAGAGCTAGTGTAAGACGCGGCAGTCGGAAGCACTCATCTAACCCTAGTCTCCAGCGGCCCTCCAGGAGCTCTACTGTAGTAGGTAGTGGCTCTCGGGGAGTTACGGGATCCTCGTTATCAATAGGCCCCTCAATTAATTTGATGATCTCTTGCTTTAACTCCTCATCTCCATTATTGTATAGATCGATTACGGTATTGGTATACTGAGTTAGACGTGGTAATAGAGATACAGTATCTAGTGTGTCTAATATATCAGTAGTACCAGAGCGGCCCGGTCGATTCCTATTAGGTTGTGTATTGATATTACCTATGGCGGTGATTAGGTCGCGGGCCTGATCTATGATACCTAGACAAGAGATTATATCTATTAGTTGCACTATTTTTTGGATAGGGCTACCGCTTAGCGCGCCTACGATACTGGGCATTAATGCCAGCGACTTACCTAGGGCTAGTCCGGTGCGGCCTATATCAGTTGCTGCCCTGAGGAGAGCTGTATTATTCTCACCTATGATTTGGTTTAGCCCTCCTGATAGTAGGGATCTAATGCCATCACCGCGTATGATACTACCTATGTCCCCGGTGGAGATACTGTTGGCCAGTGTAGCGGCACTTTTATATATACTCTCTCCTAGTTGTTTATAGCGCACAGCATCTTTTAGTAAATCAGAGTTCAGTGTAGTGCCTAATGAACTCATGAGAGAGGTTATCTCCTTATCAACGTCTACGGCTTCGCCATTGGCCAGTCGTTTAGCTAAATTATATACTTTATTAGTTACGTCTGCCCCATCTATACCCAGTGTTCTATTTAGGTTACGACTAATAGAGTTAAGTATTAGGGCCTCTATAGTCTTCTCGTTTAGCTTCTGGCCATTTAATAGTGAGGCCCCCAGCTGTGCTAGTTGAGTGGTGTCTACGTATTGGCTAAGACCTGTGCTCCGGTATAACCGGTCTAATGCAGGTGATACTAAGGAGTATACCCGCGCTAGGTCTGTTGAGTTATCACTTATTCTTAGCCCGCGGGCCGTGGTGTCTAGATCACTTAGTTCTAGGAAACCAATAGATAATAACGATAGGGCGTCCTTAATCTCATTGATTATATAAGTCTTGAGTGAAGGAGAATTAAGAAACAATTGCTTCAATTCTG
This sequence comes from Microcystis sp. M20BS1, assembly GCF_020245305.1. Lineage (NCBI taxonomy): Bacteria > Bacillati > Cyanobacteriota > Cyanophyceae > Chroococcales > Microcystaceae > Microcystis > Microcystis sp. M20BS1. The sequence continues at coordinate 9,544 of NZ_JADBUZ010000182.1, forward strand.
CGGGCACTAGATCCTGACTGGTCCCACCCTCTAGCATGGCTATGGGATCTATACTATTATTTCTACTGATAGTTAGTACCTGATTGACTAGAGTAGTTACCTGAGTGGCAGATACACTGAGCCCCAATCGTTGTAGACCCTGTCCTACCTTTTGTACCTCTAGTTGCACGTCCCCCGCTATATCTATAAGGGGCGTATTGATAGATATAGTCAACTCTCCTACCGTTTCACCCTCTCGCTCTAGATATACATCACTGGCTACTGATGATACTGCGGCCGGCTCTAGCGCTGCCAACGCTGGTGGATTCTTAGCTGTATCAGTAGCGTTCTTAGCTATGTTCTCCTTACCTGGGTTCTTAGGAGCTACCTTAGAGGCTGATATAGAGCGCCGTATATCCTCTCCTAGTGAGCCTATAGCATCGCCTCCTGGCGTAGTGGCACCCGGTGTAGCGGCACCCGGCGTAGTGGTAGAGTCATTAGGCTGAGTGGGTACTTGAGCGCCATCTGGATCAGACTGCTCTATATCAGACTGAGTTGGTTTATCAGGAGTATTTGTATTTTCAAGTATGTCCCCGCATCCCTTAGGTAAATCAGGTAGTTTAGGGAACTCTGGTATGTGTGGGATGAGGTCGAGGATCAACTCTATCTCATCAGGTATAGGCGGTAGTGTATTGAGAGATATAACTCCGCTTATGGAGAATACAGAACCCGCGCCCTGGAATATGCTGAGCCCCACAGTTATGTGATTGTGAGTTATGCCCTGGAAGGCACTCTTCAGTGCATAGGAGTTCATACCTTCAGGACTGAAGGTCATACCTGATAGACCGCCTCCTGGTATCGATGAGTATATATTGACGCGGCCCACTGGTATCTCAGCTGGCTCCTCTTTATCATCTGCAGCAGGCTCTCCTATAGGTGATGCGGCTGCTATTAGATCTACGTTAGTGGCTCTTGCTACCATCTCGCCATAGCTATAGAGCTTCATTTCGTTTAATGATGTGCTAGTGTGTGTAGTAGCGTAACTCTTGTAATCATTAGAGACCCGCTCCATCTCGCCTAGCGCCGTAGCCTTATCTACTTGGGCTACTGTCTCACTTCTATTTGATAGGCGTAGTCTATTACCTGATCGCTGTAAGTCGTCTCCCTCTATAATTCGAGTACTATCCTTACCCGTTGCGTAGTGGTGGTCGCTAATGTGATTAATGGAGTTCCCGGACTGCACTACATAGTTATCGGTGACGGACTGCATGAAGGGGGCCCGTTGCGTGATATTGGTATCACTCACAAACTGTATGTTATTAGCTACCTGCGTGAGTCTATTGGCAGGGGCAATATTGACATTGCCCTGACTTATATCAGCTAGCTCTGCTCTATCACTAAGGAGTGAGCTCTCCTTGAGCTTACGGATTCCATCTAGTGATTGCTCAGTATTACCATTAACTGCCGTACCTACAGCATTAATATTCTGTTCTGTATTAGACGCTATGCCCTCCCGCAGAACCTGGTTGGCCTGTAGGTTCATGTCTCTTAATTCTAATAGCCCCTCTACTGCCCGTACGGGCTCCACTATAATCTGAGAGCTGATGCGACGAGGTTCGAACGGAGTGGTAGAGGCCGTTGCCTGCCCTAGTGTCTCTGCTGCTTGTTGGTATGCTGTGTTCTTGGATATCTTATTGAGATCACTGAGCGCGGGCCCCAACGTAGGAGTGTTGCGGCCCGCCCCTAGATCTCCTTTCAGTAGTTGATCTTCTATTTTACTCATAGGTCTAGATTCTGTATGGCTCCTCGTTGATTATCTATTTCAGATATGGCTGCTAGGTTATTACCCATTATTACCCAGTGATCTAGCGTAGACCGCCGCAAATACTGCGAGGCGGTATATAGTAGATTACGTACTCGTCCTAGGCGTGTTCTCTCTTCATCATCAGCGAGAACGTATACCTCTACATCGGGTCGAGGAGAATTATAAGCATGTATGTAAGCCAGGTTGGTCATGTGTGCTGCCATAGCCACCAGGTGCGTATTGAGGCCCCCTGGATACGGTAATGAGGTTATGATACTGCTGCTTACCTGCCGTAGTAGGCCGGGCTCTGTAGGTATCAACCACTCTCGTAACTCATCTGGTGGGTCCTGGCTTAGGTCCTCATAGAGATTAAATAACGCTGGGTCTATCTGTCCGTGCCATAGATCCCATAGTAGATCCGGCCCGCCCGGCACCACCCAGTAGCGTTCTAGATAGGGAGCTTCCATATTCTGTATGGCGTTCAGGAAGCCAGCTACGCGAGTTATACCAGTAGGTTGGGATAGAAATGCCTTGAAGAAGCGATGGCTATCTAGTGGTTCCTTTACTCCTAGCGTTGCATAATACTCCTTCCAGTTAGGCTGCATGCCCCATAGAGTACGAGTGGCTTCATATACTAGACGACAGGGGCTGGCATAGTGCATCCTATAGCCCCCCAGTAGTAGGTAATAGCCTATGCTACTAGCAGAGGTCCCCCATACTCGCCTATCAGTTAGTAATAGTGTCTCACTATAGTCATTGGGTGGTAGCCAATTAGGCCTCTCTGCTATACGCCGGTATCTATCTGCGTGTTGCGTAATGACTGTGTAGTCCAGATTACTCGATGTAGGTAGTGATAGTAACAGTATGAGCTGCTCCTCTAGAGAGCGAGTTATATCTCCCCACGTAGGACGGGTACGAGGGGCTGGCACGTTACGCATGATACTGGCTAGTCTCTCGTGAGAGCCCGCTATCAGAATAGATAGATTATTAATAGCCGCTTCATCTATGCGTGTTACAGCATCTGTATTAGCCCCGGGTAATTGAGGTACGGCCTCTAGGTTAATTAGCACGATATACTGCTCCTACTATGCTTTGCACTGACTCCTCCGAGTAGCCGAACCAGCGCGCTAGTTGAGCTGCCACTATTGGTCTATTAGCCGAGTTAGCTAGCATCATAAAGTTGTTAATTAGTGGTGTATCAGGCATTCGCTTTCTTATTAACACCTCGAGACCCTCGGCGTTTACGTTGGGCCTCTCTCTACTATCAGCTCGCATCTGTATGGTCTGTGGCAGTCTTACACCTATAGTAGCTGCATTCAGCGCTAGTACCTGGCCAGGCATCATACGACGGGGGCTATTAACTAACTCTATACCACTCAATAGCCATACAGCATCTAACCAATAAGGCCTGGGTAGTATTACTGTTAGTGCGTAGCCCGCGCGCGCATCACGAGTATCCGCATCGTACGTATATTGTGTTAGGAGCCTGAATTGATTTACGTGAGTACTAATACCGCCCGCGCGGGCTATAGCTCTCTCTATTTCATCCCCATCCCTACTAGTAGTTCTCATTAGTCTATATTAATCCCTTTAATACACTAAGGCGCGGGTCTACTGCATTCAGACCTCCACCTATACCAGATCTTACTCTCCACTCGAAGTGAAGATGAGGGCCAGTGCTACGGCCAGTACTGCCTACTTCGCCTATTACTTGTCCCTGCTGCACTATGTCTCCTAATTTAACAGCAAACTTGCTCATATGCGCGTACCAACTCTGATTGCCCCCTACGTGTTCTAGTTTAACTATATTACCAAATCCATTATTTTCAAATCCGACTGATATCACTTTGCCTGTCATAGTGGCTAATATAGGTGTGCCTATCGGAGCCCCTATGTCTATACCGTTGTGCATCCTACCCCAACGCCAGCCAAACCCACTAGTTAGAGATCCCTTAGAGGGTACTATGCCCCCCCCATAGCCTGGCCTACCGGGTATTACTTGACCTGCTAATGGGCTTACCTCATTAAACTGAAACCCGGGGGCTCCTGCTCCATAGGATAGAGTATTATTAGTCATAGCTCTATTAACCTGAGGTACAGAACCTGTATGAGTAATAGCATCGCGTTGGTTATAGGGCCACTTGAACTCTCCTGTACGGTTGAATACAGCATTAACAAATCCATCTATACCCTCTGCTAGTGTCTGCGCCAACTGTTCAGTAGAATAAGCACTATCGCCCGGTATAGTGGGGGCATTACCCCCACCACCACTCAAAGTAGATGGTGCCGGGCCCTGTCCTCGCCTATAGGCTAGATATTGTTTATATAGAGTATCTAGCGTATTCTCGCCACCTCGTGCCTCTGAGGCCCCCGGTAGACTAGTCCATTGTTTCCGTAGCTTGTTATAGTAGCTTAGTATGTTACCACTCATGACCTCCTCTACCGTAGTACCAGTCTCATCGAGTATTAAATATAGTATGGCTAGATCCTGGTTCAGAGGGCTGAAGTCAGATAGCATTCCCCCAGTCTCTCTATTAATACCATCCCATGTCACATCTAAGATCTGGTACCTACCTGCAGCCGTGGTGTAGTTCCCTCGACTTCCTATTGGGAATCTCTGGCGGGGGTGGTCCTCGTAACTACTGAATTTAGATCCACCGTATAGTGTATTGTAATCGGCCCCCTCAAATTGTCCATCACTGATTACATCCAGGAGGGCCCTAAACTCAGGCCTATTCAGTAGAGGTTGTAGATTCTCTCTATTCCACATTATCTTGGTGCCCCTCCCTTCAGGGATTGTAAAACAGCACGGGCCTTCCCTTCGAAATAGGCATTTTGTGCTGCTGTATCGTTTCCTCTCATTAGGGCCTCTACCTGTGCATTCAATATTCCTACCTCAACTAGCGGTACCCCTCTATTGGGCCCGTATAAGCCGTTGCGGTGATTTCTGGTGAAGGCGCCGAATGTTTGAGCTAGTCTATCCTCGTATGGTAGTATCTCCTTACGGCTAGGTATGACGCCAGTGGCACCCCTATAGTCTCCTGCCGCGCCTGCGTCGAAGTGTATCTCTAGAACACCCGCGCCATTGGTCTTCTCCTGCACGGCTCTATCTAACACTGATTGCCAGGAGGTACCTATTGGTGGTAAGAATATAGATAGTTGGAGACCGTAAGAGGGGGCCAGTCTCTCCATTATCTTGAGGACCTGCTCATTCATCCAACTCTCCGCTGACTGACCTGGGGCCTGGGGTAGAGATGTGCCAGCAGCTCCACTAGTACCTGATTTACCATCGCGGTGGCCGGCTGTTATGAACCAGCGAGTAGGCTCCTTATTAGTAGCACTCTGCCAGTCCTTATCATTCTTACGGCTTTCATTATATGTATCAGATACCTCAGGCCCCCTTTGTGTAGGTATGTCTTGTGCTCTATTCTCAACGCGCGCTATGCCCTCAGCCTGTCGTTGTAGATTCTGGCGGCTAGCCTCTAGGTAGGCCTGACATAACCGCCTCTCCTCTTGTATACGATAGGAAACTGTTATAGCAGTAGTCGTAGATACAGACTCCTCCTCTTGCCCCGCTACCATAGGTGTTATGCCGCTAGGCAGTGACTCCGTGGTAGCCGATGTGGGCCTGATACCCTGCATCCTCTCTAGTCCATCCGCTCGGGCACAGTGCCGTGCTGATAGCTGCAGGAGGTGATTGACACTGCTGCGGCGGTCGCCGTTAGCTACCAGGTAGATGTTACTATCACTGAATAGTATATTCTCTCCGCTTGTATAGAGAGAACGGGTGCCTGCGTCATTGCGTATCTCTATAACGCCAGGGCGGGGCTGTTTATCATAGGCCTCTGCTAGTGAGCCATAATCAGGGCTATCATATGCCGTATCCAGTGAATTGATGCCTGTTACGTGGAAGAAAGCATTGGGCTGTGTTATGCGATTAGGATGCCCTAGTGGTTGGTTGAATGTCTGACCCTCGGGGCCGCGCTGATTAGGCTCCTGTAAATCACCATCTACGTATAGCTTATCGTAGTTACCCTCTGAGGTATATCCGCCTAGGATGAAGGCATCCTCCATCTTCCCATCATTGAAGCCCACTATGACTGGCTGTCCTATCTCGAGTGGGTTGTATACGCCTAGCCCATTATGACCAAAGGGGCCGCTCATCCTAACGTTATCCAGGATCATACCCTTCAATAGGCGCACCGAGCAGAAATTACCTAGGCGGCCCTCCCTAGTGATACTATGGACTATGCCGCGCTGTATGCCCCACTGGCTCTTACTGTACTTATAGGAATGGGGCTCAGAGTATAGGCTCCCATTGTTATTAGCAAACATTAATCAGCGCTTCCTTGAATAGTAGTAGTGTAATCTCTGTGTGTTAACTTATGACGAATCGAGCGTACTTTGTACTTCGGTAGTACCGCGTTAGCTAGATCAGCGTCTACATTGCTGACTATGCGGCCACTATTAGGATCAGCATAGTTATCATCAGTGGCATTGACGTGGGCCCCTACGTACCGTGTTAGTATATCACTGCCATCAGGAAAGGGCACGGCCCGCGCCGAGGGGCTACTTGCTATGTGTTCTCGCATGCGCGCTGATAGTTCACTCAACTTCTTCTTAGTAGCGTGCATGGTACTCTCCTCTGCTATAGAGTCGTATGCTGATATAATCTGCCTATCGTGTATCAATGTATTATACACCTGAAACATCTCATTCGGATACCAGGTGGGGTCCCCTACTATCGTGATTTGTATCGCGCTAATATCTCTACTGGTACGGCGGGCCATGCCTAAACCAACTAATAAAGCCCCTGTCTCTTTACTGATGCCTGCGTCAGTATAGGCGCTTAGGTTCTTATCCTCAACAACAGTGGCTCTACATGCAATAGGAGGATTTCTATTAGCGTACTTATAGGGCGTGGCCTGTAATGTAACCTCAATGGCATCATTGAATGAATCAGATGCGCCATTACCTCCATCATCAGTTACTATAAAGCGGTTAGTTGTGGCTATACTACTACTTACTACCCGCATGGAGAGTATGCGCTGTCTTTCATCAGGACATATGTTAAGGCCCGCCGGTAGGCTGCGGAAGAAATAGGTCCTATACAACCTATTGGGATCTTGGAAGCCGCTAGTATCGCCACTATTAGGTGCTATTATAAAATCACCATTGATATGGCTGAATGAGGCGTCTACTACGCGCTCCTCCTTGAGTAGAAACGCTGCTTGTATTATATCAGCGGGGCTCTCATTAATAAAGTTGAATACCCCGCGGTTCTGTCCCTGCTCGATAGGCGGGCGCTGTAACCATATATGAGTACGGGGGTTACCCCCTGGGCTCATAGGCGTGAACATAGCAGCCCGTGTCCAACGGGGCGCATCTACTAGCTCTTCGCCTGGCGTGAGCTTATTCATGTCCTGTATGATCTTAACCTCAGAATTACTCGCATCTCCAGCTATTAGTTTATTAGCGAATAAGTATTCTATCTTACCATCTGCGCCTATGTCGTAGCCGCGTACAGTCATACCCTCCTTGAACTCCTTCCAGCAGCTGGCTACCTGCGGGCCGCTCTCTGTTTCAATAGGGGAGTAACCTACTGCAAAGTTCAGTATCTTACGCAGTATGAGGGCTCTATCGCCCTTCTGTTCCGGTGTGGGGGCACTGAATAAGGTATCTGGGTTAGATAGAACACGTGTGTTGTGTAGTAGCCTCATACGATCTTGACACGATAGCACTACCTGCACACCTGTATTAGCATCAGCCGTTACCTCTACCTTCTCAATGAAGCCCCAGAATACAGGGAATAGAGTAGCGCCCTCCTTCGGTTTCATATCTGTATCTGGTATAGGAAATGGTATATCAGATAGATTACTGATATCCAGTACCTGCTTATCTGACCCTACCATCCCCATGTAAATTCGTATCTCATCCTCCTCGCTGAGGTAGGGGTAGCGCCCGCCCCTGTACTTACTAACATCAGGTAGCGCTGGTAGTAATCCTGGTGTATCTGGTACGGTTAGCGTTACGCGAGCTCTATTTATATTCCAGTTATCGGCGTTGATTATAACATCTACGGCGCGTACAGTCCAGCGACTCTTGTTTATATCTGTAGCGCATGTCTGAGTGCCAAATAGTATAGGTTGTATATCATCAACAGCTGTGGCCAGCGTTATTACTGCAGCAGGTGTCTTAGGACGCATAATTAATAAAAAGGGGACTCAGGAAATCCTGGGTCCCATAAGCGGAGAGAATGTGGGATTATTGTGTAATACTATTCCCAAACGATGAAGAAGAACTTCCCACAGATATAGGACGAGTACTGTTTTTGAACTGCTGAACAGATTCAGGAATATACCGAATACCTTCAGCTACACCCTCCCAACGTTGTGCAGGTACGCGACGACCAGGCATGAAGCCGACGCTGTAATTATCTACCTTGCATCTAGTTATTTCATATCTGAACTTCGCCCTACGATTACGACTAGCAGCACTATTAGTAGGGAACTCTATGCCGCTCTGATTATCGCCATTAGAAGCGATATTCCAGAAGTCGAGGGATCCTCATCTACGGCTATCTGCTCCGCTACGAGTTAGGTTATTGGTGAGACCACCATTAGTTACTAACTCAGACGCATTAGCATCGAAGGTAATCTGGAACCGGGGGCTCCGACCTAGTACTTGATCACGACCAATTTCATTAGTGCCGAACGTGCGGCCCATAAATTCACCATCAACTAAACCTTGTTCTAGTACCCACGCGATGTTATATTCCCCGTCTAGATAGACAGGTACGCGTTGGCCTAATTCTAAATAGGTCTCAGTCGAATTTCTAATACTGAGCGTCAGGGACTGGAACTTACCGAACCAGGCAACCTGTCCGCTACTAGTGTCATTAACCCAGACCTCGAAATCAAACCCACTAAAGGGATCGAGACCAAAGTTATTGACAGCAGGAGTGAGGAAAAGAGCATCTTTAGATGACATTATATTACTCGCCTAAGGGACTGGTTTCTGTGTCGCGGCTAATCGTCACGTAGATGTAATCCGCGCTATAAAGGGGCTGGAATTGTAAACTAACGTATAGTTCGCGGCTAAAGTAAGAGGCTGTGCTATTATTGCTGCTATCGATGATGGCGGGTCGGAAGTTAACAATGCTGCCATTCCGCTTGAGCTCGCCCATAAAGGCATTAAGAGCAGCGGCTATCTGATTACGGACTAGACGACTATTAGGCATAGCCACATAATTCCGTAGGATAGCGTATGCCCCCTGCCTAACAACGTCGTGAGCCCGGCGTAGATATATACGCTCCCATGCAGGATCAGTAGATAGTGTAACACCACTAGCAAAGCGGTATGTACGGTCAACTGTATCCAGACTCAGTACCTCTAACCGCGCAGCTGAATAGATATCCTGATTGCTGCGGCTGGCATAGTTATCCGTATCAGACTCTATGACGTTAAGGAGGGGCCCGACAATAGACCGCGCTGCAGGGCTGACAAAGAAGTCAATAGCAGCTAATTTACCTGCGTAAACAGCAGCACCAGGTACGCCATAGCGACTACTATTAGGTTGACCAGCGTACGTAAACCAGCCTGCTACCATAACCGCACGGGTGGAGTTAAATCCACGTGTAACACTGGCAGACAGAGTAGGGGTAGTGCGCGGAGGAGCAGCTAATACTGC
>NZ_JADBUZ010000183.1:0-16374 GCF_020245305.1 Microcystis sp. M20BS1
ATATAATCCTAACTGTTCACTCCACAGATAACCCCGGTCATTGGGAGAAATGGCTTGATATTGTCCCCCAATTAGTCTAAATCCTTGCAATTCTAAAGTATTAGGATCGAACCAAAAATAATTAGGAGTGCGAAAGGTATTTTGATAGAGAATTTTCTTGTTATTGCGGTCAATATTGGCCGTAGAATCGGAGAGAATTTCGACAATTACATCTGGATATTTACCCTGTTCTCCCCAAACCACCCAACTTTTGCGGGGGCGTTTTTCGGTATCTAAAACCACAAAAAAATCAGGACCACAGAAATCACGTTTTTTTAGTTGTTCCGCGTTGTAGTAGATGGTTAGATTTCCCGAAGCGTAGTAATCACTCCTCTCGCGCCATAATAATTCTAGACAACTAAGGAGAATGATGATCTGTTGCAGGTGTAGATCACTTTCCAATGGTGGTTCATCACTCCATAAATCTGTGGGGGGATAGGCAACTTCTGGGATTATGTCTAGGGCTGTCATGACTTTTTCCCGGTATTTTAGGATTGATTAATTATAGCTTTTTTCTCACAATTGCAGAGATAAGGCGGGGGGATTTCAGCTAATAGGCTCTCTTCTTCTTTGTGTGATAAGTTTAACTTATACAGGAGTGATCAATCTCTGTGTCCTTTGTGTCTTTGTGGTTCCTTCCACTCGCTCGCCAGCAGGACTGTATCTTAGAATACATTTTACCCACCAAACCTAAGAGAGCCAACCAATAACTTAATCCTATACCTTGACCGATCGCCCTCCGCACCTTAAAACTTCTATACAATAGCCCCAATAAGTCCGATAACAACGATGACTGAAACCTTAATTCAACCTGCCACCCTAGTAGAACTCTTACGTTACCGCGCCACGGCACAACCAGAGGGCCATGCCTACACTTTTCTTATTGATGGCAAAAAAGAAACCCCACCTTTAACCTACAGTGAACTCGATCGCCAAGCAAGAGCAATCGCCGCCTATTTGCAAAAATACCAGGCGCTGGGAGAACGGGCCCTGTTACTCTATCCTCAAAGTTTAGAAGTAGTGGCCGCTTTTTGTGGTTGTCTCTACGCGGGAGTGATTGCCATTCCCGTCCCCCCACCGGAATCGGGACGACTTAAGCGCACTCTGCCCCGTTTACGCGCAATTGTCAAGGATGCTAATGCCACCTTTGCCTTAGTTACCGAAAGTATTCTGACTCTTATTGAAGGTGTTAAGGAAGAATTCCCAGAATTCGACCAAATGAAATGGATTACTACCGAAAGAATTGATATTTCCCTGGCGGACCAATGGCAAGATCCCCAGGTGGATAAATCGGCGCTTGCCTATCTGCAATATACCTCCGGTTCGACTAATATCCCCAAAGGAGTGATGTTAAGTCATTTTAACCTGATGCACCATTGCGGTTACTTGCAAAAAGCTTGTGGTTACGAACCGGATAGCGTTACCCTCACTTGGATGCCCTATTTTCACGATTACGGGTTAGTCGAGGGTATCACCGTCCCCCTCTACAACGGTACACCCTGCTATCTCATGTCTCCCTTTGCTTTTATTAAGCGTCCGATGCAGTGGTTAAAAAATATTACTAAGTACAAAGTTACTCATAGTCAAGCGCCCAACTTCGCCTATGATCTTTGTACTCGCAGGATTAAAGCTGCCGATTTAGCGGAATTAGACCTGAGCAGTTGGCAGGCCGCGGGAAATGCCGCCGAACCGATTAACCCGAAGGTCATGGCCAAATTTGTCGATACTTTTGCCGATTATGGCTTTTCTTGGCAAACTTTCGCCCCTGCCTACGGATTAGCTGAATATACCCTCTTGATTTCCAATAAACCCAAGGGAACCACCCCAATTATTACCGCTTTGGATGCAACCGCCTACGAACGCGGTAAAATTGTCCCTGTAGGCTCCGATCGAACCACGGGAGTTAGATACGTCCCCAGTTGTGGTCGTCGCGTCTGTGATACCCGTATAGCCATCGTTAATCCCGATACTTTCACCCTTTGTGCAGCCGATGAAGTGGGCGAAATTTGGGCCAGTGACCCCAGTATGGCCGCTGGATATTGGCAACGGGAAGACGCAACCAAAGAAACTTTTCAAGCTTATCTTGCTGATACAGGAGAAGGACCGTTTTTACGCACTGGAGATTTAGGTTTTCTTCTCGATGGGGAATTACATATCACGGGACGGATTAAGGATTTAATTATTGTCCGTGGCAGTAATCATTATCCCCAAGATTTAGAATGGTCAGTACAGCATCTTAATGAGGTTTTTCGTCCCGATTATGGCGCCGCTTTTTCTATTGAAGATAACGGGGAAGAACAGTTAGTTATTGTCCAGGAATTGGAACGTCGCAGCGGCGAATTAGATACGGCTGAATTAATTGCTGATATTCGTCAGGAAATCGCCGAAGAACACGAAATTATGACCCATGCCATTGTTTTAGCTAAATCGGGAACAATTCTCAAAACTGCCAGTGGCAAAATTCAACGTCGCGCTATTAAACAGAATTTTCTCAATGGGAATATTAGTATTATCGATGCTTGGTCAGAAAATCCTCAGTTAGTTAGTAAATTCGATCGCTCTATTTCTGAAACAGAAGCATAGTTTTTCGGGTGGGCAATTCTCACCCGATCGAGGATAAAGGCTCTTCTGGGTTCTGTGTGATAAGTTTAAGCGATATAGGATAGATCAATCTTTGTGTCCTCTGTGTCTGGAGTGGTTCCTTCCACTCCCTCGCCAGCAGGACTGTATTTGGTGAATACATTTTACCCACCAAACCTAAGAGAGCCAAGGCACTACTTAGAACGAGGCGACTTGTGGGGAAAGGTAGAAATTAATAGGCAAATAATCCCGATATTAATAAAGACATCAGCCAGATTAAAAACAGGAAAATTAATCAATCTAAAATCGAGAAAATCCACCACATAACCAAACAAAAAGCGATCGATACCATTGCCGAAAGCCCCTGCTAAAATAAAACCGTAGGCTAATTGTTCCCAACGGCTTAAATGCGGTCCAAAGTAAGCAAAAGCCATTAATCCCAAACTAACTAATAAGGATAGCCATTTGAGCCAACCAACACCGCCCCGAAAAGCACTAAAAGCCGCCCCAGTATTAATCACATAGGTGAAATGAAAAACCCCCGGAATAACCGGAAAAGTATCACCGATTTGCTCAAAACTCTGCACGGTTATATACTTAGTTACTTGGTCTAAACTTAGACCAAGCACCGCCACTATCCAAAACCAGCGATTTTTTTTTAACATTGGCTCTGGCATCAATAAAATAATAATTTACGGAAGAAAAAGGCAATAATTGCCACCACACAAATTACTACTAACTGCCCTAAAAATGGCCAGACTGAATAATTCATAAATAGGGTGGGCAAACTATCGGGAAAGGTGATTTGACTGGCTTGGGGCTGAAAAATCGACAATCCCAGCATATATAATAAACCGCACAGATGAATCACTAACAAACCGGCAAAGGCACTTAAAGCCAGAGTTTCTATCTTAGCCCGCCAGCGAAAAGCCAACCAACCACACAGCCATGCCCCCGGCATAAAGCCTAAAATATAGCCAAAACTGGCTTCTTTCAGATAACCCATTCCCCCACCCTGGGCAAACACTGGCAACCAAGTTAAACCGAGAAAAATATAGGCCACCTGGGCAAGAAGCCCGGCATTTTTGCCCCCCAGACAGCCCGTTAATAATACTGCCCCAATTTGGTAAGTTATGCCTAGTTTTTGCGAAGATAGACCCGCAGCCGACCAACTAGCTAGGCTTACTGGAACAAATGTACTAAAAATTGTCAGCAACAAGCCAATCAAAGCCCAGATTAACTCATTGGGAACCGATGCGGAAGTGCGCCGCGGCGGAGATTCTCGTCCTCGACGTGATTTAGGTTGTCTGTTGGGGTTGGTATTCACCGGGGATGGGGGCTTCTCCTCCTATTAAACTAAGATCAGCCAACATCGCCTGATCCTGTTGGGGCGGTTGTCCTAGGGTGGTCAAATAATGCCCAATCAGCATAGCATTAATTCCCGATTTTAGCCCCAGATTTTGCAATTCTCCCATCACTGCCTCTCGTCCCCCGGCATAACGGAGGATTTGTTGGGGTAAGATAAACCGGAAAATAGCGATCGCTTTTAGGGCAGTAAAAGGATCCAGTTTGGGTAAATGACCTAAAGGGGTGCCACTTCTGGGGTTTAATAGGTTAATCGGCACTGATTCCACTTCTAATTCCGCCAGAGAAAAAGCTAAATCAATGCGATCAGTCCAACTTTCCCCCATACCGATAATTCCCCCCGTACAAGCTTGAATTCCCGCCGCTTTCAGGTTTTTTACCGTTTCTACCCGATCCTGCCAACTGTGGGTGGAGACCACGTTAGGATAAAAATTCTCGGAAGCCTCCAGATTGTGATTATAACGGGTAACTCCGGCTTCTTTTAAGGCCTGGGCTTGGGGGAGGGTTAACTCTCCCAGGGCGCAGCAGGGTTTAATATTGGCGGTTTCGATGATTTCTTGAACTGTGGCCAGTATTTCCTCGAATTCCTGCGATTTAGGGCTATTGTACTTTAATCCCCGGCCTTGACTAACTAAACAGAAGCGTTTGGCCCCCGCTTCGGCTGCCGCTTTCGCATGGCTGACGATTTCCTCGCGACTTTTTAAACCGTAGATAGGCGAATCTTGACCGGGATGGTGGACGGATTGGGAACAAAAACTGCAATTTTCCGAACAACTTCCCGATTTTATGTTGATAATGCTACATAAATCCACCGTATTACCACAACAGGCCTGACGAATGCGATCGGCAGCTTCACATAAGCTGAAAATATTTTCCTGACCTTCGATCGCAGTTAAAGCTAGGGCCTCTTGCTTACTGAGTCGATCGCCAGCGATAATCTGATTAGCCCTAGTCTGTAACCAGTTTTTTAAGGCTTCTCCCTCCACGGGGATAGATTGAGTAGCGGTGTGTGTAGAGACTTGTACCACGTCGTTTATGCTCTGACTAAGTTAGGCTCATCTTATCATTATTCAGTTACCGGGGAAAGATTAATAAAAAACTTTAGAAAAAAATGCCCTTTTGTGCTAGACTACCCGCAAAAGTTATCTTGTCTCCGATTTTATGAAAGTTATTCCGACGGAAATTCCTGATGTTTTAATTATTGAACCGCAAGTTTACGGAGACGATCGAGGTTTTTTCTTGGAGAGTTTTAATCAGAAAGATTTTCGAGAGAAAACTGGGGTTAATACCACTTTTGTCCAGGATAATCACTCTATGTCCTTAAAAAATGTCCTGCGAGGATTGCACTATCAAATCCCCAATCCCCAGGGTAAACTGGTGCGAGTGGTGAATGGTAGTGTTTTTGATGTGGCAGTGGATGCGCGTCAAAGTTCCCCCACTTTTGGGCAATGGGTAGGCTGTATTTTAAGTGCGGAAAATAAACGGATTTTCTGGGTTCCCGAAGGTTTTGCCCATGGCTTTCTAGTCCTCTCCGATCGAGCAGAATTTCTCTACAAAACCACTAATTATTATTATCCAAAGTACGAAAAAACTATTTTATGGAATGATGCCGATTTAGGGATTGATTGGCCTCTAGAGACCCCCCCGATTCTCTCCCCTAAAGACCAAGCTGGACAACCCTTTAAATCCGTGGAAGTTTTCCCCTAAAGACGATGAAAAAAGTTTTACTAATTGGTGCTAAAGGTCAGGTAGGACAAGAGTTACAGGTAACTTTGCCATACTTGGGCGAAGTTATTAGTATCGGTCGAGAAGAACTAGATTTAACTAACTCGGAAAAAATCAGCCAGTTAATTAGGGAAATTCACCCCGATTATCTGGTTAATGCCGCCGCTTATACGGCAGTGGATAAAGCCGAAACCGAACCAGATTTAGCCTATTCTATCAATTCTATAGCTCCAAAAATCATGGCGGAATCTGCCGAGAAAATTAAAGCTAAATTTCTCCATATTTCTACCGATTATGTCTTTGATGGTCGAAAAAATACCCCCTATCTAGAAACCGATCTAACTAATCCTTTAGGGGTTTATGGACAATCAAAGTTAAGGGGAGAAGAGGAAATTAAAACTGTTAATTCTCAGGCAATTATCCTCCGGACTGCTTGGGTTTACGGCAGTTATGGCAAAAGTAATTTTGTCAAAACTATGCTGAGATTAGGCAAGGAAAGAGAGGAGTTAAAAGTAGTTGTTGATCAGGTGGGAAGTCCCACTTGGGCAAAAGATATCGCCACGGCCATTACTCACCTTCTAATTAATGTCGATAATCCCCCAGGAATCTATAATTTTACTAATAGCGGTGTCGCCAGTTGGTTTGATTTAACTAAAGCGATTTTTGAGGAGGCAAAAATAAGCGGTATTCCCTTAAAAATTCAGAGAGTAATTCCCATTACTACTGCTGAATATCCTACCCCAGCAGTGCGTCCGGCCTATTCGGTTCTTTCCAGTCAAAAAATCTCGCAACAATTGGATTATATTCCTCCCTATTGGCGAGATTCTCTCAAAGCTATGCTCAACCAACTATTTAATCTTTAAAACTATGAAAGCACTAATTTTATCCGGTGGTAAAGGTACGAGGTTACGTCCCCTAACTTATACTGGGGCAAAACAGTTAGTTCCCGTGGCCAATAAACCGATTTTATGGTATGGAATCGAGTCAATTGTCGCCGCAGGAATTACCGATATTGGCATTATTATCAGTCCCGAAACTGGGGAAGAAATTCGTCAGACCACGGGCAATGGTGAACAGTTTGGCGCTAAGATAACTTATATTCGCCAAGATCAACCGGCAGGATTAGCTCACGCGGTTAAAACTGCCCAATCTTTCCTAGGAGATTCCCCCTTTATTATGTACTTGGGTGATAACCTAATCGAGGATGATTTATCGCCCTTTTTAGACTCTTTCCAAAAACAGTCCCTTGATGCTTTAATTCTATTGCGAAAAGTCTCTAATCCTAGTGCTTTTGGGGTGGCAAAAGTAGATGAAACCGGCAAAGTTTTATACTTAGTCGAAAAACCCAAAGAACCCCCCTCAAATTTAGCTTTGGTGGGGATTTATTTTTTTGCCCCCACCATTCACCAAGCGATCGCATCTATTCAACCTTCGGGCCGGGGTGAGTTAGAAATTACCGACGCTATCCAAGAATTAATCAATCAAAATAAAGCAGTAGAAGCCAATAAACTACTGGGTTGGTGGTTAGATACCGGTAAAAAAGATGATTTATTAGAAGCAAATCGGATTATCCTCGATACCAGTCTAGAAATCGCTTTACAGGGAGAAATTGATGCTAATAGTCAGGTGATCGGACGGGTACAAATTGGTCAGGGTAGTAAAATTATTAATAGTACCATTCGCGGTCCTGTCATTATTGGAGAAAATTGTCACATTGAGAATTGTTTTATCGGTCCCTACAGCAGTATAGCTAATGGAGTAAAATTAATTGATGCCGACATAGAACACAGTGTAATTCTCAAAGATGCCACGATTATTGGCATTCATCAGCGCATAGTTGATAGTGTTATCGGACGACGGGCAAAATTAGAAATCGCCCCCCAACGTCCAAAAGCTTTACGCTTTATGATTGGGGACGATTCCCATGTGGAATTAGTCTAGTTATTGGGGATTAACTGCCCCTTTAATTAGGGTTTGCGGCAAAAAGTTTTTCCTGGGTGTAGGGTGTAGGATTTTACCGATTTTCAGGGAAAAAGTCCCGGAATTTTCCTCCCAATCACTGCAATCGCTGGCACTTTTTGATGGGAAAAAAGTCTAAAAGCCTTATCCAACAAGGTTTTTAGATTTATTCAGCCAACCCTAACTATGTTATAATCAAGAGTCTGACCTATTTTACCGTTCTAGAACTATGACGCAACAGTATCGCATTACCCTACTACCCGGCGATGGCATCGGGCCGGAAATCCTCGCTGTCACCGTAGAGATACTGAAAGTCATCGGTAAAAAATTTGACCTCCAGTTTGACTTCCAAACCGCTTTAATTGGAGGGGCAGCCATTGATGAAACCGGCAATCCTCTCCCCGAAGCAACCCTGAGCGCCTGTAAAAATAGTGATGCTGTTCTCCTGGCCGCTATTGGGGGTTATAAATGGGATAATTTGCCCCGGCAGCAAAGGCCGGAAACCGGATTATTAGGCTTAAGATCTGGTTTAGGTCTTTTTGCTAATTTACGTCCTGCCACCATTTTTCCGCAATTAATCGACGCTTCTAGTCTCAAACGGGAGATTATCGAGGGAGTGGATATCATGGTCGTCCGGGAATTGACCGGGGGTGTCTATTTCGGTCAACCGAAGGGGATTTTTGAGACAGAAACGGGAGAAAAATGCGGTGTAAATACCATGGTTTACTTAGAATCGGAGGTGGACCGCATCGCTAAGGTAGCCTTTGAAATTGCCCAAAAACGCGGCAAGAAACTCTGTTCCGTCGATAAAGCTAATGTTCTTGATGTTTCCCAACTCTGGCGCGACCGGATGACGAAAATCGCCGCTAATTATCCCGATGTGGAACTTTCCCATCTCTACGTCGATAACGCAGCCATGCAGTTAGTCCGGGCCCCCAAACAATTTGATACTATCGTCACGGGCAATTTATTCGGTGATATTCTCTCCGATGAAGCGGCCATGTTAACCGGTAGTATCGGAATGTTACCCTCCGCTAGTTTAGGGACTGCTGGGGTGGGAGTTTTTGAACCCGTCCACGGTTCGGCCCCGGATATCGCCGGCCAAGATAAAGCCAATCCGATCGCCCAGATTCTCAGTGCTGCTATGATGTTAAAATATGGGCTAAATCAGCCTTTAGCGGCAGCAGCACTGGAAAAAGCCGTAGAAAAAGTCTTAGACCTCGGTTATCGTACTGGAGATATTTTCTCAGAAGGTATGACCTTGGTGGGATGCCAAGCTATGGGCCAGGCCATCCTGAAAGTTTTAGAATCATAACAAAAGTGGCATAATTCGGAAATCGTCATATACCATTGATTTAATAAATATCTCAATTTAATCGTGGGGAGACGAGTGATATGGTGGCCCTATCCGAGAAAACAGAACAACAGCGTGTCGATATGGAAATCCCAATTTTGTTAGATCCTACTGTCTTACGGGCAGCCAGACGCATTTATCGCATCTACTGTACCCTCAATAGCCGAGTTAGTAAACGTCCTTTCGGTGTCGCTATTAACCGCGACAATCATCGCGGCCAATTGATTTTTAACAATAAACCGATTCTTCTCCCCGGAGAGTGTTTCGTCCCGATTAAGCAAATCGAATCGGAAGCCTATTAATTTTTGTGAAGATTTGCCCCGAATATCTTGCCAAACGTCAGCTAATACCCACTGACGTAATTTTTTTGTCTAATATAGGGTTTGCTGAATAAATCTAAAAACATTGTTCGATAAGACTTTTAGACCTTTTTGCAATCCAAAAGTACCGGCCATTGGAGTAATGGGGGGGAAAATTCCTGGACTTTTTCCCTGAAAATCGGTAAAACCCTACACCCCACACCCTACACCCCACACCCCACACCCAAGACAAACTTTTTGCCGCAAACCCTAATATAAAAAGATGTTCGGGAATAATCTTAACTCTACCCTAATCCAAGACCTCGATCGCCTAGAAAATCGTCTTCGGGAAATTCCCCTCGAACCGGGGGTGTACTTCCTGCGCGACCAAAATGGCGAAATTCTCTACATCGGTAAATCCAAAAAACTCCGGTCTAGAGTCCGTTCCTATTTTCGTCCCAGTCAACCCCTTAGTCCCCGCATTGCTTTGATGGTGCGACAGGTGACAGAAATTGAATTTATCGTCACCGACACGGAAGCAGAATCCTTGGCCCTAGAAGCTAATCTGATTAAACAACATCAGCCCCATTTTAATACTCTCCTCAAGGACGATAAAAAATATCCATACATTTGTATTACTTGGTCGGAAACCTACCCGCGCATTTTTATTACCCGCAAACGGAGCATAAATAACCAAAAAGACCGTTATTATGGTCCCTACGTCGATACTAGGCTGCTGCGCTACACTTTACATCTAATTAAACGCACTTTTCCCCTGCGTCAACGTCCCCAACCTCTGTTTAAAGACCGTCCCTGTTTAAATTATGATATCGGTCGTTGTCCGGGGGTTTGTCAAAAATTAATCAGTCCCCAAGATTATCGGGAAACCTTGCAGAAAGTGGCGATGATTTTTCAGGGAAGGACGGGGGAATTATTAGAGAAATTAGCAGCAAAGATGCTAGAAGCGTCGGAAAACCTAGATTTTGAAAAAGCGGCCACGATTAGGGATCAAATTCGCGGATTACAGGCTCTTAATACCGATCAAAAAGTCTCTTTACCTGATGATACCGTATCCCGGGACGCGATCGCTTTAGCTAAGGACGAGCAGCATTGTTGCATACAATTATTCCAAGTGCGTTCTGGTCGTTTGGTGGGACGTTTGGGATTTTTTGCCGATAGTCAGTCAGCAAACGAGGGAGAAATCCTGCAAAAAGTCCTAGAAGAACATTATTTATCGGTGGAAGGGGTGGAAATTCCCAGCGAAATCCTGTTACCCTGCGAATTACCGGAAGGTGAGGTGTTAGCGGGGTGGTTAAGGGAAAAAAAAGGTCGCAAAGTCGAGTTAACTGTCCCCCAACGGCAAAGTAAAGCGGATTTATTAGCTATGGTCGAGAAAAACGCTCTTTATGAGTTAGAAAAGACGAAAAGAAGCGCCGACCGGGATTTACAGTCTTTGCAGGATTTAGCGGTAATTCTCGATTTACCGGCACTACCCCACCGCATCGAGGGTTATGATATTTCTCATATTCAGGGTTCTAATGCAGTCGCGTCGGGAGTGGTGTTTATCGATGGGGTGGCCGCTAATCAACATTATCGTCACTATAAAATCAAAAATCCCGAGGTTAAAATCGGCCATTCCGATGATTTTGCCAGTTTAGCAGAGGTAATTCGCCGGCGTTTCCGTCGTTATGCCGAAAATACCGATAATATTGCCGAAAGTGATGATTTTCCCGATTTGGTTATGATTGATGGGGGAAAAGGACAATTATCGGCAGTGGTGACAGTTTTAGGGGAGATGAATTTATTAGAACAGGTAAAAGTTGTTAGTTTAGCTAAACAGAGAGAGGAGATTTTTTTACCAGGAGAATCCTCTCCTTTAGAGACAGATAAGGAACAACCCGGAGTGCAATTATTGCGTCGAGTCAGGGATGAAGCGCACCGCTTTGCTGTTAGTTTTCACCGACAACAAAGGATGCAAAAAAGTCGCCGTTCCCGTTTGGATGAGATACCGGGGTTAGGTTTTAAGCGACAAAAGGAGTTATTAGCTAATTTTCATTCGGTGGATTATATTCGCGAAGCTTCCCTAGAACAATTGCAACAGGTGACAGGAATTGGGGAACAATTAGCTAAGGAAATTTATAATTATTTTCATCCTAGGTAGGGATAAGCTGTTGAAGAATATCTAAGGCTTGACGGGGGGTTATGATGAGAATATCTTCAATAAAACTCTACGTTCTACAAGCGATCGCACTACAACTAAAAACCTAGACTAACGCGGAGTAACTTCACTCAACGCTTCTTGCAGCACTTCATCACTTACACCATGACGCTTCAAACTAGCAACGAGAGCAGAAATTGTATCTCCCTCTAGACGCTCCAAATCCGCACGCAGCCCTTGTCCAATGTAAGCACGCATCAAAGGTTGATAACCTGAGAAACCAAGCAACGGTGCAACCCGCTTTAAATCTTCAATCACATCTTCGGGAATAGGAATCGTGATTGTAGTCATAGGGCGATTTCTCTCCAGTCGTTTTTTTAATGCCTCAACTTTCATAATACCGTCATGGTTGATCGGGTTAATCCTAGATTTCTCGTCATTCCAAACAAAAGTAATGCCACTGAGGACAAAATAGACATCCATACTTGTAGTGTAGGCAGGATGTATTTACATTGTCAATACTTTATTAACACACCCTACGAGGCTAGTTTTAGCAAATCCGATTTATCCCCACTCACCAGATAATCGGCTCTCTTGGGTTTGGTGGGTAAAATGTATTCTAAGATACATTCTTCCTAGCGAGGGGGTGGAACGAACCACAAAGACACAAAGGACACAAAGACTGATCGATCATATTGTAAGTTAAACTTATCACACAGAACCTAGAAGAGTCACTCGGTTTTAACTTCCGTATCGAGAATCGTCCCTTTGACGTTAGCATCTTTAAAATTAGCCCCTTCAAGATTTGCCCCTTCAAGATTTGCCCCTTCAAGATTTGCCCCTTCAAGATTTGCCCCGTAAAGATTTGCCCCTGCAAGATATGCCCCTGCAAGATTTGCCCCTGCAAGATTTGCCGCTTCAAGATTTGCCCATTGAAGATTTACCCATTGAAGATTTGCCCCTGCAATATCTGTCCCTGGAAGCTCTGCCCTTTGAAGCTCTGCCCTTTCAAGATTTGCCATGTAAAGATTTGCCACATCAAGATTAGCCCCTCCAATATCTGCCCCTGCAAGATTTGCCATGTAAAGATTTGCCCCGCAAAGATCTCGATGTATCAACAGACAGTTTTGTAAATCAAGAAAACTGAGGCAATCTAACACAAACATAGGCTTATAATCTATTCTTTGTCCCTGAAGACGGGCTAACCAATTGCCGAAAGCTTCAGGAGAAGGCCATTGAATGGAAGAAATTTCTTTGGTGACTCGCCCACAGGCATTAAATACCGCTAATAAAGCTTCCTCGGCATTGCGTGCCTGTCGCATTTCCTCCTGAAAATTGGGGCGGTTTTTTAAACCCTCCATCGGCATTCCTTTGTCCAAAAGATATTCAATTAAATGACCCAGAGTTTTCTGCCACTGTTTCACTTCATCTGGGGACTGTAATTGCATTTGATTGACAATAAAACTAAAAAGATATTCATCTATTGCCGTCGGTCCGCATAAAGTCGCCCAGGTAATTAAAGCTTGTCTGGGATCGTAGTCATTGTCATAATCATTTTCACTGTCTTGTAATTTCTTATGAATTTGCTTAACTCGGTCAACAATTCTGCGGGCAGTTAAATATTCACCAAAACTTTTATGGGTAAATTCAAAGGTTTTTTCGCTGCCTCGTAAATCGCCACTTTCTCGAAAATAAAAGGCTGTTAAAAGACGGGTAATACTCCCTTGGGAATCGCTTTGAAAACTATCTTGGAAATTTTTTAGGAGATTTTTTAAGCCATTATTTTCACAATGTTCTTTAATCTCTATAACGGTGGTGGTTCTACCGTTACCATGCCAACAGGAAAGGGCAATTTCCATTAAAATTAGCACAAAATCTTTTTCTGTAATCCCTTCTATAGCCCGGTGGCCTGGACTATTTTTTTCATAACCTCGCTCATAGACTGCCTTGAGCAAATTGTCATAAATATTATTGAGGTTAGTTTCTTGGGAAAATTGAACCTCGCCTCGTTCAAAAGTGAGAGCAATAAGATAATTTAATAGCGGTTGAGCGGTAATTTCTTGTAAATTTTTCCCCGATAATTCCGGCGGTAATTGTGCATAGTTTTTCCCTTTAGCTTGCCCATACTGTTGCCACCATTGATGACGTTGATCGACTTTTAATAAGTTATCGACATCGCTAAAATCATCGCTTTTATCAACCCAATAGGGTAAAATGGTGATAATTTGCTGAGGTTTTTTAAAATTATTTTTATTGGATTGTACCACCACATCACGCCCACTAATCAACACTTGTAAACGGGTTTTATTGTTATTAAAACTTTTGACCTGTTCTCGTACTTCATTAATAAAATTTTGGGCGACTTCTTGGGCGATTTTTCCCTGCATAGATAGCTCATCTAAGCCATCAAAGATAATTAGTAATTTTAAATCTTGATCCCTCGGTTCTAGGGGATTTTCTGGTAAAAAACCGTCATGTTGAACAAAAGTTTGAACTGCTGTTACTAAATCGGTGGAGAAACTCAAGCGATGCAAGGGAATATATAAAACTTGTTTTTCTAAGCGAGCTTGTTGGGCAGCAAATACCTTACAAAAGGAGGATTTTCCACTACCCGGCCCACCGGTCAATAAACGGATAGCATCATCGGATTTTGCCGCTTCTAACCATGTTTCTAACTGCTCTTGGAGCTTGATAACAATGCGTTTAAATGATGGCTCTCGATGGTAATCTGTGTCTGTGGTGGCTTTGATTTCTTCTTCATAAAATCCCCGTAGAGGTACATAAATTTGCTTTAAACTAAAGGTTTCCCAAAAAATAGGTTCATCGATCTGTTTTTGCAACCAAGCTCGATAATGTAACCAGCCTCTTTCTCGTTTCCAAGCATTGTTAAAAGGAGTGTCGATTTCATCTAAAAGCAGACTGTATTCATCTCGTTTATCTTTCCATTGTTCCTGCAATGCTAAGACAAAATAAGCTGGTAAACGGTTACTTAGGCTCTTCGCTTCCTGGGAATTACTGATTAAATTATTTGTTGTTAACCACCGTAAAAAAGCTGCTTGGATTGGTGCGACTATAGGTAATCTTTCGGGATGCTCAAAAAAATCTTGATCGAGAATTAATTCCGGCTCTTCTAAAAAGTCGGTAATCTGACGGTAAAGTTCTTTTAAAGGCAGCTTTTCAACTTCTTGGGGCAGTAAATCAGCATTACTTTTAAGTAATCCTTTCATCGCTTTCATTAGCGATTGACTTATTAATAAACCCGCTAATTCCCCCGGAGTCCGACTTAAACCAAGATCATCTAAAACTTCTACTCCATTTTCGGCCAGATCATCCCACTGCAAAAATGCCCCGTTAAGAGCGGCTTTTCCCAGGGTACTAAAGAGACTTCTCAGATTGACTTTAACTTGTCGTTTCCAGATATTTTGGGGTTTGGAAACAGAAATTCCAGCAGCTGATTCGGACATAGAAAAAAGCGATCAATAAAGCTTATGTAGTCTATTATATAAGTAATAACAACCGTTGAGGTGGTTGGGTTGCGCTTTTTCAATCGAATTGAGCCATTTTCGACCCCGTATTGTTTCGCTCAACTCAACCTAGGAGGCAAGGCGATCACCTTTAAGCGATCTCAATTTGAGTTAAGATGATGGCAAGTTAGGCAATTCAGCGTATTTGAGAGTAAACCCGTAGGATTCCGCAGCCTTTTTCGCGGCAATGTGAGACTTCAGTAAATAGTCATGGATGGACGTGCATTCCTCCGACAATCTTGTTTGAGTTTTATCTTTTTCTTGCAAAATCTCTGAGCGGATCATAAGTTGTTCTCCTCTTTGAATAGTTCAAGTGGTGTGACAATTTCAGGTGTTGACAAGCCAAGACGGGCATTGATAACGCGAATATGCTTCCGTTTGTTAGCATTCGCTAGATGGTTGCAATTCCAAGTAAGGAGATATTGAATGTCAAAATAGCTGGCATAGGCAAGATGTAGAGCGTCGCCCACAAGAGACCTTGGCATGACATAGTTGGCAAGATAAAACTCGACAACTTATTCAAGAGCAGAAGTCGGCGGTAGCAAAGGAATCGTCGAAACCAAATGGATAATTTCAGCTTTACGCGGATAGTTTCCGTTGGTTAGTTCTTGAAGCACAGCATCCGAAATATATAAATCATAATAACTGGACATCTCCGACCACCACTTCCTTGTGATTTCGGTAAAAGTTTTTAGAGCTTCACGCTCATCAAAGTAATAACTCGGAACCGTGGAATCCAAGTACACTTTTTCTTTCATGATAATAACTGATCGACAAGACTAAATTAAAGCCTGAAGCAGCCGTATGGTAGCCCCCTCTATTCTACTATCCTATCTCTGTAACGAAGTTGTTGCACTGTCATGCTTGACCTCGATCATCTCTCAGAGCGATCGCACTTGGACTTGATCGCATTGAAACTTCTCCATTTTATCCCAAACATTAGCGGTGCGTTACACGCGCGTTAACGCACCCTACAAGATCGGCGATCGCACTTAACAGATAAAAGTCGCGGACAGGATGCAGGTGATCGGTTACGCTTCGATATACTGGCAATAGGTGGCTGGTTGGGGAATTGGCAGACCTTCCTCTTGTAATCCATCCAGATGAAATTGAATTGCTTCTTTCATATTTTCTGTGATTTCCTCTAGGGTTTTACCTGTAGTAACACAACCGGGTAAATCAGGAACATAAGCGGAATAGTTATTTTCAGCTTTTTCGATAATAATCGCATAACGCATTAGTTATTGTCTCCTTCTTCTAGATATTTATTCAATTGAGCTTGTTTGAAAATACTCCGTAAAGTCTTAATCGCTAAATCATCGGATGGCTTACCCGGAACAGTAACTAAACCTGATTTCAGAGAATGTTTGA